>JBDHRZ010000071.1:0-10035 GCA_039807845.1 Rhodoferax sp. | reverse complement strand
GCGCCAGCTCGCCGGCTTCGACGCCAGCTACATCCCGGGCTGGGACTGCCACGGCCTGCCGATCGAGAACGCCATCGAGAAGAAATACGGGCGCAACCTGCCGCGCGAGGACATGCAGGCCAGGAGCCGCGCCTTTGCCACCGAGCAGATCGCGCTGCAGATGGCCGACTTCAAGCGTCTGGGCGTGCTCGGTGAGTGGGACCACCCTTACCGCACGATGGACTTCAAGAACGAAGCCGACGAGATCCGTGCCTTCAAGCGGGTGGTCGAGCGCGGCTTCGTGTACCGCGGACTCAAGCCGGTGTACTGGTGCTTCGACTGCGGATCCTCGCTGGCCGAGTTCGAGATTGAGTATTCCGACAAGCGCTCGCAGACGCTCGACGTCGGCTTTGCCTGTGCCCAGCCCGAGCGGCTGGCCGCGGCGTTCGGCCTGCCGGCCCTGAGCAAGCCGGCCTTTGCCGTGATCTGGACCACAACTGCCTGGACCATCCCGGCCAATCAGGCCCTCAACCTCAATCCGGAGCTGTCCTACTCCCTGGTGGACACGCAGCGCGGCCTGCTGCTGCTCGCCAGCGACCTGGTCGAGCGCTGCCTGGAACGTTACCAGTTGAGCGGCACGGTGCTGGCCCGCACCAGTGGCAAGGCGCTGGCAGGCATCGAATTCCACCACCCGCTGGCCCACGTGCACCCAGGCTACGACCGGCGCGCGCCGGTCTACCTGGCCGACTACGCCACCGCGACCGACGGTACCGGCCTGGTGCACTCCTCGCCCGCCTACGGCGTGGAAGACTTCAACAGCTGCGTGGCACACGGCCTTGCGCTGGACGCCATCCTCAACCCGGTGCAGGGCAACGGCCAGTTCGAACCCGCGCTGGCGCTGTTCGGCGGCATGAACATCTGGAAGGCCTGCGCGCGCATCATCGAGGTGCTGGGCGAGTCCGACCGGCTGTTCGCCACCAGCACCCTCGAGCACAGCTACCCGCACTGCTGGCGCCACAAGAGCGCGGTGATCTACCGCGCCGCCGCGCAGTGGTTCATCCGCATGGACGAAGGCGAAGGCGTGTTCACCCGCGACAAGGCGCCGGCGACGCTGCGCCAACTCGCGCTCGCGGCAATCGAGCAGACCGCCTTCTATCCCGAGAGCGGGCGCGCGCGTCTGCGCGACATGATCGCCGGGCGGCCCGACTGGTGCATCAGCCGCCAGCGCAACTGGGGCGTGCCGTTGCCGTTCTTCCTGCACCGCGACAGCGGCGAACTGCATCCGCGTACGCTGGAGATCCTCGACCTGGCCGCCGACATCGTCGAGCGTGGCGGCGTCGAAGCCTGGAGCAAGACCAGCGCCGCGTCGATCCTGGGCGAGGAAGATGCGCGCCACTACAGCCGCAGCAACGACATCCTGGAAGTCTGGTTCGACTCGGGCACCACGCACACCACCGTGCTCAAGGGCTCGCACCCGGGCAGCGGACACGCCAGCGGACCCGAGGCCGACCTGTACCTGGAAGGCCACGACCAGCACCGCGGCTGGTTCCACTCCGCGCTGCTGACCGCCTGCGCCATGTACGGGCGCGCGCCGTACCGCGGACTGCTCACGCACGGGTTCACCGTCGACAGCCAGGGGCGCAAGATGAGCAAGAGCCTGGGCAACGGGGTCGACCCGCAGGAGACCTGGAAGAAGCTCGGCGCCGAGATCATCCGGCTGTGGGTCGCCGCCAGCGACTACTCGGGCGACATCGCCGGCGACGACAAGATCCTGGCGCGCGTGGTCGACACCTACCGGCGCATCCGCAACACCTTGAAGTTCCTGCTCGCCAACACGAGCGACTTCGACCCCGCCACCGATGCGGTGGCGCCGCACGACATGCTGGAGATCGACCGCTACGCGCTGGCGCGCGCAGCCCGGCTGCAGGCCGAGGTGCTGGCGCACTACGAGGTCTACGAGTTTCACCCGGTGGTCGCCAAGCTGCAGATCTACTGCAGCGAAGACCTCGGCGCGTTCTACCTCGACATCCTGAAGGACCGCCTCTACACGACCGGCGCACACTCGATCGCGCGCCGCTCGGCGCAGACCGCCCTGTGGCAGATCACCCAGGCGATGCTGCACTGGATGGCACCGTTCCTGAGCTTCACCGCCGAGGAGGCCTGGAGCGTGCTCGCTGCGGCCGGGAGAGTCCCGGCCGCCAACCGGGCGTCGATCTTCACCAGCACCTTCGTCGCCCTGGAGCCGGCGCAGGCGGCCCTGCTGGACAAGTGGGACCTGATCCGCTCGGTGCGCGAGATCGCGAACAAGGAGATCGAGGCGCTGCGCGAAGCCGGCAAGGTCGGCTCCTCGCTGCAGGCGCGGCTGGACATCACCGTGCCCGCCGACAGCCACGGCCCGACGCTGGCAGCGCTGCAGAGCCTGGGCGAGGACCTGCGCTTCGTCTTCATCACCTCCGCGGCCCGGGTTACTGCCGGAGCAGAACTGAAGGCCACGCCGGTACCGGTCGAGCAGGCCAAGTGCGAACGCTGCTGGCACTACCGCGCCGACGTCGGACACGATCCCGCGCACCCGGGGCTGTGCGCCCGCTGCACCTCGAACCTGTTCGGCGCCGGCGAAGTGCGCACAGTGGCATGAGCGCCGCCGGGCCGCTCCCAAGGCGGACAGCCGGACAGCTACGAGGTGTCAGCTTCGCAGTGCGCAGCACGGAGGGAAACCTCTTGAGCGCAGCGCAGAGGGACGCCCCATGACCGCCGGCCGCGGCCCGCGCGGCAGCCGCGACCTGTGGCCCTGGCTGGGCCTGTCGCTGCTGCTGCTGATCGTCGACCAGTTCAGCAAGCTGCTCGTGCTGGGATCGTTCCGGCTCGGCGACGGCATCCGCGTGACGGGCTTCTTCAATCTCGTGCGCGTACACAACGAAGGCGCGGCGTTTTCCTTTCTGGCCGGTGCGTCGGGCTGGCAACGCTGGCTGTTCACGGCCATCGGGCTGCTGGCGGCGGGGTTCATCGTATGGATGCTGCGCGCGCATCCGGGCCAGCGGCTGTTTGCCCTGGCCATGTCCTGCATCCTGGCCGGCGCGATCGGCAACGTGATCGACCGACTGGTGCACGGGTACGTGGTGGATTTTCTACAGTTCCACCATGCCGGCTGGTATTTCCCCTCTTTCAACATTGCCGACAGCGCGATTACCATCGGTGCGGCGGCCCTGATCCTGGACGAACTGCTGCGCGTGCGCCGCGCGCGCTGAAAACACCGACTTGACCCACCTGCTCAACCTCCTCGCTGCCGTGGCCCTGCTGGTCTGGGGCACGCAACTGGTGCGCACCGGGATCCTGCGGGTGTTTGGCGCGAACTTGCGCAACGTGCTGGCCAAGAGCGTGCGCAACCGGCCCACCGCGGCGATGTCCGGCCTGGGGGTGACGGCACTGGTGCAGTCGAGCACCGCCACCGCGCTGATCGTGGCCTCGTTCGTCGGCCAGGGCCTGATGTCGCTGGACTCCGCGCTGGTGGTGATGCTGGGCGCCGACATCGGCACCAGCCTGATGGCGGTGGTCTTTTCGCGCGACCTCTCCTGGCTCTCGCCGCTGTTCATCTTTCTCGGCGTGGTGATGTACATCGCGCGCCAGGCCACCACCGTCGGCCGGGTCGGACGGATCCTGATCGGCCTGGGGCTGATGCTGCTCGCTCTGAGCCTGGTCTCGCAGTCGGCCAGCGTGCTGACCAAGGCGCCGGCCGTGAAGGCCATGCTGGGCTCGCTCACCAGCGACCTGATGCTGGAGGTGTTCGCCGGCGCCATGCTCACGGTGATGTGCTACTCCAGCCTGGCCATGGTGCTGCTCACGGCCACGCTGGCCAGCACGCAGGTGATCCCGATGGACGTCGCGCTCGGCCTGGTGCTGGGTGCCAACCTGGGCAGCGGCCTGCTCGGCGTGCTGACCACGCTCGGCACCAATGTCGAGACGCGCCAGGTACCGCTGGGCAACCTGATCTTCCGGATCATCGGCGTCGCCATCGCGGCGCCATTCGTCAGCCTGTGGATCCGCTACCTCGGCCTCTGGCTGCCCGACCACGCCACGCTGGTGGTGGTCTACCACCTGTGCTTCAACCTGGCGGTGGGGGTGGTCTTCATCGGCCTGACCGCGCACGTCGCCCGGCTGTGCCAGATGCTGCTGCCCAAGGCGGCCAGCACCAGCATCTCCGGACGCCAGCGCCACCTGGACCCGACGGCGCTGGCCACGCCGTCGCTGGCGATATCCTGCGCGGTGCGCGAAGCCATGCACCAGGCCGACGTCGTCGAGACCATGCTCACCGGCATGATGCAGGTGATAAGGAACAACGACAGCACGCTGTCGGCCGAACTGCGTAAGCTCGACGACACCGTCGACGAGTTGTACACCGACATCAAGTACTACCTGACCAAGATCTCGCGCGAGGCGCTCAGCGAGAGCGAAGGCCAGCGCTGGGCGGACATCATCAGCTTCACCATCAACATGGAGCAGATCGGCGACATCGTCGAGCGCGTGCTGCTCGACATCGAGGACAAGAAGATCAGCAAGGGGCGCGAGTTCTCCGACGCCGGCATCAAGGAGATCAGCGTGCTGCACGCCCACCTGGTGGAGAACCTGCAACTGGGCATGAGCGTGTTCCTGCACGGCAACGTGCGCGACGCACAGAAGCTGATCGAGGAGAAGACGATCTTCCGCCAGCTCGAGCTCGAATACGCCTCCACGCACATCGGCCGGCTGGCGGACAACAGCATCCCGAGCATCGAGACCAGCTCGCTGCACCTGGACCTGATCAGCGACCTCAAGCGCATCAACTCGCACATCTGCTCGATCGCCTACCCGATTCTGGACTCGGCCGGTGCGCTCGCACCCAGCCGGCTCAAGAAGTCGGTGCTCGACGCGCAGGACTGAACGCCGCAACGCCGCAAGCGGCAGGACCGACGCCGCAACGTGCGAGCCCGCCTTGGCCAATCGGACGAACAACGCCCCCGTTCGAGGCGGTTGATGCAGGCAAGCGTCGTGCTGCGCATCGCGCAGAGGCGAACGCAGCCCCCGTTTGAGGGGGCTCGACGCAGACTCCGGACCGGACGAAACCGGACCATAATGCCGCTGCAGCGCTTCGCGCCAGTTCGACGCCACCCCGTTCATGTCCAGACCCGCCCGACTCCCCTTGCTGATCGCGCTCATGGCGCTGGTCCTGCCGGCGGCCGCGTCGGCGCAGGCCGACACCGTGACGGTCAAGCGCGCGACCCAGTTGCGCGAGTCCGCAGCAGAGTCGGCGCCCAGCCTGGCGCCGCTGCCGGTGCAGACCGCCCTGACCCGGCTGGGCGCGCGCCGCGGACCCTGGATCGAGGTGCGCACGGCGCAAGGCCTGAGCGGCTGGGTGCACCTGTTCGACGTCGGCACCGTCCCGGTGGCCCAGGGCGGCAATTTCGCCACCGGCGCGCTACGCGGCCTCACCGGTCTGTTCGGTGGCGGCAACGCGCTGGCGCCACCAGGCCGCACGGCAACCGCCACCATCGGCATCCGCGGGCTGGAGGCACAGGACATCGCGAATGCGCAACCCAACCTGAACGCGGTCGCACTGATGGAGGCCTTGCGCGTGGACGCGGCCGGCGCGCAGCAGTTCGCGAACACCGCCAGACTGTCTGCGCAACGGGTCGACGCGCTGCCGGTGCCGCCGCGACCGGCCAACACACCATCCGGCACCGGCACCGGCGCTGGCAGCACGACGGGCGGTGAGCGATGAAGGCGCGGCCGTTGCGCGCACGCCGCTTGCGCCGGTGCTCGGTCGCAGCCGCGGCCGCCCTGCTGCTCGCCGCCTCCCTGCCTGGGCCCAACGCCCGCGCACAAAGCCCGGATGCGACCAAGGCGCTCGGCATCTTCCAGCAACTGCTGCGCACCCAGCAAGGCGCGGCCCAGCCGCAAGCGCCCGTCGCTCCGACACAAGTCAATCCCGCGCTGCCGTTGGCGCCAGGATTGCCGCTGGCTCCGGCCATGCCGGCTGCACCGGCCGCCCTGCCGGCAGTGCCGGCCGGCCTGCTCGGCGGCGCAACAGGCGGCGTCGGAGCCGGCAAGGCAGGCACGAACGCGGCGATGGCCGTCGACCTGATGGCACTGTTGTCCCAGTCCAGCAGCGAAATCGGCGTGCCACAGGAGATCGAGACCGGCAGGCAACTGGCCGCCGTACTGCTCGGCAGCAAGCCGCTGCATCCGGACCGCCAGCTTCAGGCCTACCTGAACCAGCTCGGACGCTGGCTGAGCCTGCAGAGCGAACGTCCAGATCTGCCGTGGTCCTTTGCCGTGCTCGACGACGAAGGCTTCAACGCGTTTGCCGCGCCCGGCGGCTATGTATTCGTCACCAGGGGCCTGCTCGCGCGGGTGGCCGATGAATCCGAACTCGCCGGCATCCTGGCGCACGAGATCGTCCATGTCGTGCGCAGGCACCATCTGGAGGCGATCCGCAAGAACGCGCGCGCAGGAGTCGTCACGCAGCTGATCGGATCACAGTTGAGCAACAACCTGGGCGGCGCACTGTCCGCGCAGCTGATCGGTCTCGGGCGCAACCTGTACAGCAAGGGACTCGATCAGGACGACGAATACGAGGCCGACCGGCTCGGCGTCACACTGGCGGCGCGCTCCGGGTTCGATCCCTACGGCCTGCCGGCGGTGCTGCAGCAACTGCGCACGGCAGCACCGGACGACCCGGTATTCGGCCTGGCGCTGAGCACCCATCCACCGGCCCAGGCGCGCATCGACCAGATCGCGCTGGCCATGGGGGACCGCCTGGACGCCTTGAGCGGCAAGCCCGCCATCACGGTGGCGCAGCGCCTGGAGCAACTGGCGAGCAGCGCAAGGCCGCCCGCGGCAACAGCGGCCGCAGCACCTGTACCCACGTCAGCGCCCCCCAAGCCGCCACCAGCGGTGCCACTGCCGGCGCGCAAGGCGGGCAAGGCCAAGCCCTGATAGCCTGTGAAGATATGCATCGTGCCCGCGCCGGGGCCGACTGCCAGCGCGTGACCGCTGCAGAAACACCAACGGCGCCCGCAGGCGCCGCTGGTTGCCGGGTCGGTCGTCGCCGACCCTTCACTCCTCGACGAAGGTCTCCTCGCGCTTGCGCTTGACCGCTGGCAACACCACGATCACCAGCAGCAGGGCCGCCACCGCCAGCAGGCTGGCCGACAGGCCGCGCGTCACGAACACGCTCCAGTCGCCGCGCGAGAGCAGCAAGGCGCGACGCAGGTTCTCCTCCATCATCGGGCCGAGCACGTAGCCCAGCAGCAGCGGTGCCGGCTCGATGCCCAGCTTGATGAAGGCATAACCGATCACGCCGAAGATCGCCACCATCCAGATGTCGAAGGTGTTGTTGTTGGTCGAGTACACGCCGATCGCGCAGAACAGCACGATCGAAGGGAACAGCCAGCGGTACGGCACCGTGAGCAGCTTGATCCAGATGCCGATCAACGGCAGGTTCAGGATGATCAGCATCAGGTTGCCAACCCACATGGAGGCGATCAGACCCCAGAACAGTTCCGGGTTGCTGGTCATCACCTGTGGTCCGGGCTGGATGTTGTGGATCGTCATCGCGCCCACCATCAGCGCCATCACCGCGTTGGGCGGGATGCCCAGCGTGAGCAGGGGAATGAACGAGGTCTGGGAGGCCGCGTTGTTCGCCGACTCCGGGCCTGCGACACCGCGGATGTTGCCCTTGCCAAACGGAATTTCACCCGGACGCCCCTTGGTCTTCTTCTCGACCGTATAGGAGGCAAACGCCGCCATCGTGGCGCCGCCGCCCGGCAGGATGCCGAGTGCCGAACCCAGCAGCGTGCCGCGCAGCACCGCCGGCGTCATGTCGCGAAAATCCTGTCGCGTCGGCATCAGGCCCTTGATCTCGGCTGCGAAGACCTGGCGATCCTCCTCGCTCTTGCCCAGGTTGCTGATGATCTCGCCGTAACCGAACACGCCCATACCGATGACGATGAAGCCGATGCCGTCGGTCAACTCGGGAATGTCGAAGCTGAAACGCGCCACGCCGGAGTTCACGTCGGTCCCGACCAGCCCGAGCAGCAACCCGAGCACGACGATGCCGATCGCCTTGAGGATGGAGCCGGAGGCCAGCACGATGGCGCCGATCAGCCCCAGCACCATCAGCGAAAAATACTCGGCTGGCCCGAACTTGAAGGCCACCTCGGTCAAGGGCACGGCAAAGCCGGCCAGCACCAGGGTCCCGACGCAACCAGCGAAGAACGACCCCAGCCCGGCCGCGGCCAGTGCCGGCCCGGCCCTTCCCTGGCGCGCCATCTGGTAGCCGTCGATGACCGTGACGACGGACGACGCCTCGCCAGGCAGATTGACCAGGATGGCGGTGGTGGAGCCGCCGTACTGGGCGCCGTAGTAGATGCCCGCCAGCATGATCAGTGCGGAGACCGGCGGCAAGGCGTAGGTCGCCGGCAGCAGCATCGCGATGGTGGCCAGCGGGCCGATGCCAGGCAGCACGCCGATCAGCGTGCCCAGCAGGCAGCCGATCAGCGCGTACAGGAGGTTGATCGGGGTGACGGCGACGCCGAAGCCGACGGCAAGATGATTGATGAGATCCATGATTGCTCCTTCAGCCGGCGATGAATGCAGGCCAGGCCGGGAACTGCAGGTTCAATGCGACGATGAACGTGAAGTGGCAGGCCACCGCCAGCACGATGGACAGGATCAGCACTTCCTTGAACCTGAACTCGCTGCCGGCCAGCGCAGCGATGAAGGTCAGCACGATCACCGCCGCGGTCAGGCCCATGTAGGGCAGGCCGATGCTCGGCAGGCCCCCGAGCAGCACACCGAACACCAGGTTGGACAGGATGATGAAGAACAGCGGTCGCCAGGCGAAACTGCCGATCTTCTCGCCATCCTCGGTCTCCACGACCAAGGAGTAGAACGTGACGGCAATTCCGATGATCGCCATCAGGATCCCGAGCAGCAGCGGGAAATAGCCCGGCCCCATGCGGGCCGCATCGCCGACCTTGTAACTCGTCGCGCCCCACGCGAAGGCGACGCCGACGATGATGAACAGCAGGCCGGAGAAAAAGTCCTTCTGACTCTTGATATGCATGCGCACGCTCCTCTTGGAATGGTTCTTTCCGGGCACGATTTTCCACGCGAACGCCGGGGCCGGCCATGTGGGTAACACCTAGGCGGCTATGTGGAAACCACGTATTGACAGCGCACCAGTCGTGAGCAGAGCCGGTCTCGGCATCCGCTGCCCGATCCGCGCCCCCACGGGCTTTCGCTGGCGGACCACGGCCGCGGCGCGCTACTGCAGCGGCGGGGTGGCCGCGAGCACTTCGGCCAGCACCGTGCTGCCGTGCGCCACCTGAAGCGCACCGGCCAGCCGCAGCGGCCGCATGCCGTCCTTGACGGCCTGTCGGCGCAGCGCATCCGCGTTCGGTTCGCGCGTCACCGTGTCCCTGAACGCCTCGCTCACCACCAGCAGTTCGTACAGGCCGGTGCGGCCGCGAAACCCGGTCATGCGGCAGTCCAGGCAACCCACCGGTTTATAAGGCCTCCAGGCGCCACTGACCTGCCAGGGCTTGACGAATTCGGTCAGGTCGGCACGGCTCGCCTCGTGGTCACGCACACGGCATTTCTCGCACAGCGTGCGCACCAGGCGCTGCGCCAGCACGCCATGCAGCGTCGCGTTGATCAGGTAGGGCGGCACGCCGAGCTCGATGAGCCGGCTGACCGCCGACGGCGCGTCGTTGGTGTGCAGCGTGGAGAACACCAGGTGACCGGTGAGCGCCGCCTGCACCGCCATCTCGGCCGTCTGCAGGTCGCGGATCTCGCCCACCATGATGACGTCCGGATCCTGGCGCATGAGCGCGCGCAGCCCTTCGGTGAAACCGAAGTCGAGTTGCGGCTGCACCTGGGTCTGGTTGAACGCGGGCTCGATCATCTCGATCGGATCCTCCAGCGTGCTGACGTTCACCTCCTCGGTCGCCACGCGCTTGAGCGTGGAGTACAGCGTGGTGGTCTTGCCCGAGCCGGTCGGACCGTTGACGAGCACGATGC
>JBDHRZ010000070.1:0-10217 GCA_039807845.1 Rhodoferax sp. | reverse complement strand
GCGTGCTGTCGACCGGCACGCCGGCACGGCGCAGCGCACGGCCGAACCCGACCAGGTTGTCGGCGAACTTGCCGCTGCGCGCGTCACCGAGTTGCATGCCGTCCTATGGCAAATGCGTCACCATGCCGGGAGCGCTCTCAAGCCGCCTCGGCATCTTCCGCTGGGCTCAGCAGCAGCGTGGAGAGTTCGTGCGTGAGCGCCGCCACGTCTTCGCGCTGCTTGAACAGGATGCCGGCCGTGTCGGCGACCACCTCCGGGTCGACCACCAGGGTGTCGAGCGCGACCAGCGCGCGCGCCCACTCGACGCTCTCGGCGATGCCCGGGGCGCGCTGGAACGCGTCCACGTAGGGTGCCTGGCGCAGCCGGCTGACGAAGCGCGCCACCTGCTCGGTGAGCGCCGCCGCGGCCTGCGGCACGCGCTGGCGCACGATCGCCAGTTCACGCTCGCGGTCCGGATATTCGAGCCAGTGGTACAGGCAGCGCCGCTTGACGGCATCGTTGAGTTCGCGCGTGCGGTTGCTGGTGAGGATGGTCACCGGGGCGGCACGCGCGCGCACGGTGCCGATCTCCGGGATGCTGACCTGGTATTCGCCCAGGTATTCCAGCAGGAAGGCCTCGAACGGCTCGTCCGCGCGATCGACCTCGTCGATCAGCAGCACCGCGCCAGGCGGCGGCGCCTCCAGCGCCTGCAGCAACGGGCGGCGGATCAGGTAGCGGTCCTGATGGACCTCACGCTCGACCTCCTGCGCATGCTGGGCGGCGCCAGCGCCTCGGGTGCGTGCCTCGTGATCCAGCTCGACCGCGCGCATGTGCAGCAGTTGCGCGGCGTAGTTCCACTCGTACAGGGCTTCGCGCTGCTCCAGCCCGTCGTAGCACTGCAGGCGCAGCAAGGGGCGCTGCAGCGCCTGGCTGAGCGCCTTGGCCAGTTCGGTCTTGCCGACGCCGGGCTCGCCTTCGAGCAGCAGCGGGCGCTCGAGCGCCAACGCCAGAAACACCGCCGTGGCCAGGCGCCGGTCGGCGAAGTAGCCGACGCTGCGCAATGCCTGCACGACCCCGTCGATCGTCGCGAAAGCTGGGGGGTGCGTTGCCTGGTTCATGCCTTCGGCCCTCCCGGCCATGGCCGTGCACGGGCAATCGCAGTACCCGCGCCGGCCACCGATTCAGTTCTTCAGGCCAGCGCCTTGGCCACTGCGCGCTGTGCCTGCACGCCGATCAGGTTGGCCCGGTACGCTGCCGAGGCGTGCAGGTCGCTGTTGAGCTCGCTCGCGTCGATCGGCACGGCGGCGGCGGCCTGCGGCGTGAAGTTCGCCGCCAGCGCCTGCTCCAGGCCGGCGTGGCGGAACACGCAGTTGGCCGCCCCGGTGACCGCCACGCGCACCCCCTGGTCGGTCTGCGCCACGAACACGCCCACCAGCGCAAAGCGCGAGGCCGGCTGACGGAACTTCATGTAGGCGGCGCGCTTCGGGATTGGAAAGCGCACCGCGGTGATGAGCTCGCCCTCCTCCAGCGCGGTGGAGAACATGCCGGTGAAGAACGCATCGGCGGCGATCTGGCGCCGGTTGGTCTGCACCGTGGCGCCCAGCCCCAGCACGGCGCTCGGGTAGCACGCCGCCGGGTCGTTGTTGGCCACCGAGCCGCCCAGCGTGCCCATGGCGCGCACCTGGCGGTCGCCGATGTGCGCGGCCAGATCGGCCAGCGCGGGAATAGCCGCGCGCACCTCGGCGCTGGCGGCCACGTCGGCATGGCGTGTCATGGCGCCGATCACCAGTTGGCTGCCCTCGCGCCGGATGCCGGCGAGCTCGGCGATGCCCGCGAGGTCGGCCAACTGCTCCGGGTTGGCCAGGCGCAGCTTCATCGATGCAAGCAGGGTCTGGCCGCCGGCCAGTGGTCTGGCGCCGGCCGCCGCAAGCCGGGCTGCGTCGGCGACCGTGGCCGGACGCTCATAGCTGAATGTGTACATGGTGTGGGTCTCCTGCGGTTGGGACGCTCAGGCCTTGGCCGACTGTATCGCCTGCCAGACCCGCTGCGGCGAGGCGGGCATGTCGAAGTCCGTCACGCCCAGGCCCTTGAGCGCGTCGAGCACGGCGTTGATCACCGCCGGCGGCGAGCCGATGGCGCCGGCCTCGCCGCAACCCTTGGTGCCCAGCGGATTGTGCGTGCACGGGGTGCAGACCGTGTCGAGCTTGAAGTGCGGGATGTCGTCGGCCCTGGGCAGCGCGTAGTCCATCATGCTGCCGGTGAGCAACTGGCCCGTCTGCGGGTCATAGACGCAGTTCTCCAGCAAGGCCTGGCCGATGCCCTGCGCCACGCCGCCGTGCACCTGGCCTTCCACGATCATCGGGTTGATGATGGTGCCGAAATCGTCCACCGCGCTGAACCGGTCCACCCGCGTGCTGCCGGTGGCCGGATCGATCTCCACCTCGCAGATGTAGGTGCCGGCCGGGAAGGTGAAGTTGGTCGGGTCGTAGAACGCGGTTTCGTTGAGGCCAGGCTCGAGCTTGTCCAGCGGATAGTTGTGCGGCACGTAGGCGGTGAGCGCGACCTGGCCGAAGGTGACCTTCTTGTCGGTACCCTTCACGGTGAACTCGCCGTTGGCGAATTCCACGTCGGCGTCGCTCGCTTCCATCAGGTGCGCGGCGATCTTCTTCGCCTTGGCCTCGATCCGGTCGAGCGCCTTCATGATCGCGGCGCCACCGACCGAGATCGAGCGCGAGCCGTAGGTGCCCATGCCAAACGGCACGCGGCCGGTGTCGCCGTGCACCACGTCCACCGCCTGCACGTCGATGCCCAGGCGCGCCGCCACCACCTGCGCAAACGTCGTCTCATGCCCCTGGCCGTGGCTGTGCGAGCCGGTGAAGACGGTCACGCTGCCGGTGGGGTGCACGCGCACCTCGCCGCACTCGAACAGGCCGGCGCGCGCGCCGAGCGCGCCGGCGATGTTGCTCGGCGCCAGCCCGCAGGCCTCGATGTAGCTGGAGTAGCCGATGCCGCGCAGCAGGCCGTTGGCCTTGCTGGCGGCGGCGCGCTGCGCGAAGCCGGCCACGTCGGCCAGTGCCTGCGCCTTGTCCATGCAGGCGGGGTAGTCGCCAGTGTCGTACTGCAGCGCCACCGGGGTCTGGTGCGGGAAGCTGGTGATGAAATTGCGCCGACGGATCTCGTCCTGCCCCAGGCCCATCTCCCAGCCACAGCGCGTGACCAGGCGCTCGAGCAGGTAGGTGGCCTCGGGCCGGCCGGCGCCGCGATACGCATCGACCGGCGCCGTGTTGGTGAACCAGGCGTCCACCTCGACGTAGATCTCCGGTGTCGCGTACTGGCCGGCCAGCAGCGTGGCATACAGGATGGTCGGTATCGCGGTGGAAAAGGTCGACAGGTAGGCGCCCAGGTTGGCGTCGGTGTGCACGCGCATCGCAAGGAACCTGCCGTCCTTGTCCATCGCCATCTCGGCGTGGCTCACGTGGTCGCGCCCGTGCGCGTCGCTCAGGAAGGACTCGCTGCGCTCGGCGGTCCACTTGATGCTGCGGTTGAGCTGCTTCGCGGCCCAGGTCACGCAGACGTCCTCGGCGTAGAGGTAGATCTTGGAGCCGAACCCGCCGCCGACGTCGGGCGCGATCACGCGCACCTTGTGCTCGGGCAGCCCCAGCACGAATGCCGTCATGAGCAGGCGCTCCACGTGCGGGTTCTGGTTCGCCACGTGCAGCGTGTACTCGTCGCTCGCGCGGCTGTAACTGCCGATGGCCGCACGCGGCTCCATCGCGTTCGGGATCAGGCGGTTGTTCACCAGGTCCAGCCGGGTCACGTGGGCGGCGCCGGCGAACGCGGCGTCCACCTTCGCCCTGTCGCCGAGCGTCCACTTGTAGCAGTGGTTGTCCGGGGCCTCGGCGTGCAGCGCACTGGCCTTGGCCGCGTCGCGCACGCCCACCACGGCCGGCAACACGTCGTAGTCGACCTGCACCGCCTCGGCGGCGTTCTTCGCCTGCTCCAGCGTCTCGGCGACCACCATCGCGACGTGGTCGCCGACGTAGCGCACCTTGCCGATCGCCAGGATCGGATGCGCCGGCTCCTTCATCGGCGTGCCGTCGGGGTTGTGGATCAGCCAGCCGCAGGGCAGGCCGCCCATCTTGCCCTCGACGTCCTGACCGGTGAAGATGCCCACCACGCCGGGCATGCCGCGCGCCTCGGCCAGGTCGACGCGCCGGATGGTGGCGTGCGCGTGCGGGCTGCGCACGAACACCGCGTAGGTCTGGTTGGGCAGGTTGATGTCGTCGGTGTAGTTGCCCGCACCGGTGAGGAAACGGTAGTCCTCCTTGCGGCGCACGGACTCACCGATGTGCGGCAGCCTGGAAAAGTCGGAAGCACCCATGTCGTCTCTCCTCTGTCTGGTGGTTGCAAGCAGTCAGCAGGCGATGCAGCGCGATCGGCTCAGGCCGACGCCATCGCGGCCTGGCCCTGCACCACCGCGCGCACGATGTTCTGGTAGCCGGTGCAGCGGCACAGATTGCCTTCGAGGAGTTCGCGGATCTGCGCTTCGCTGGCGCCCGGATGGCGGGTGACCAGATCGACCGCGCTCATCACCATGCCTGTGGTGCAGAAGCCGCATTGCAGGCCGTGGCACTCCTTGAACGCCGCCTGCATCGGGTGCAGCGTGCCGTCCGCCGCGGCCAGGCCCTCGATGGTCATGACCTCGGCCCCGGCGGCCTGCGCCGCCAGCATGTTGCAGGACTTGACCGCACGGCCGTCGAGCAGCACCGTGCAGGCCCCGCACTGGGCGGTGTCGCAGCCCACGTGGGTTCCGGTCAGCGCGAGCGTCTCGCGCAGCGCCTGCACCAGCAAGGTGTTGGGCGGCAGATCGAGACTGACCTTCTTTCCGTTGACCGTGAATTCCACTTGCATGGCGTCTCCTCCTGTGCGTGATGGGGATGGCAAAACGTCGATTGTGAAATTGCCGTCGCCACACCGCCCCCCGGGGAAACCCTGAGTGCGAGAAGCGACGCGTGCGCAAACGCAAGAACGCGACAATCAGGGTAAACCCTAATATCTACAAACTAATTGAATTTATAAAATTTTCTCGTTCTCATAAATTGACGTCGCAATCGCAGCCAGGCAGTTCCCAACTATTGCATTCACGCATTCCAGTCCATTCCAGGAGACACCCATGACCGTTTTTCGCAAATTGATTTCCGCCTGCGCCGCGGCCACGCTCGTGGCAGCCTGCGGCCTCGCACAGGCACAGACCGAACTGCGCATCTCCACCGCGGCGCCGGACAACTCTCCACTCAGTGAAGCCATGCGCGCGGTGAAGGCACGCATGGAGGCCAAGTTCCCCGGCGCGATCAAGGTCTCGGTGCATGCGGCCAGTTCGCTGTTTCGCCAGGGCACCGAAATCCCGGCGCTGCAGCGCGGCAACCTGGAGATGTCCACGCCGGTGAGTTTCGAGATCGAGGCACAGTTGCCCGAGTGGGGCATCCTGGGTGCGGCCTATCTGTTTCGCGACATCGACCACATGTTCAAGACGATGCGCGGCGAGATCGGCAAGGAATACTTCGCCGACATCGAGAAGAAGATGGACCTCGTCATCCTCGGTACCGGCTACCTGGGCACCCGCACGCTCGACGTGCGCACCGACAAGCCGGTGCTCAAGCCGGCCGACCTGGCCGGGATGAAGCTGCGCATGCCGCCCGGCCCGACCTACCAGATGCTGGGCAAGGCACTCGGCGCGACGGTGGTGTCGATGCCGATCACCGAGGTCTACCTCGGCCTCAAGACCGGCGCCATCGACGGCCAGGACAACCCCACGAGCATGACGCGCGACTGGAAGTTCTATGAAGTCACCAAGCAGATTCCGTTGACGAACCATCTGATCCAGCCCGTGTTCCTGGCGATCGCCAAGCCGGCCTGGAGCAAGTTGACGCCGGCCCAACAGACCGAACTGCGCGCAGCCGTCAACGAGGCGATGGAGAAACAGATCACCCAGACCATCGCCGACGAGAAGTCCGCCATCGAACTGTTCAAGAAGGAAGGGCTGAGCATCACGCAGCCCGACCTCGCGGCGTTTCGCGCCATCGTGCACACCGAATACGAAAAAGGTGGCCTGACCGCGAAATGGAAGCCGGGCCTGGCTGCCCGCATCGCCGCCGTCAAGTAAGCCACGGGCCAGGGAGCCTCGCATGAGTGCGCAGCAGCCTTCCGCCGGCCACCGCTTCGCGCAGGCGGTGGCCTCCCTGAGCCTGGCGGCGGTGTTCGCCATGTTCGTCTACGGGGTCGGCATGCGCTACCTGTTCAATCACCCCGTGAGCTGGGTCGACGAGGCGGTCACGGTGCTCATCGCCTGGTCCGTGCTCTGGACCGCCGGCTTCGTGCTGCGCTGGCCCGAGCACATCGCGTTCGACATCGTGTTCGCGCTCGTCGCGCCGGCCTGGCAACGCTGGATGCTGCTGGCGGTGACCGCGGCCTTCGTCGTGCTGATGGGCGCCGCCTTGCCCACCCTGGTGAATTACACGCTGTTCCTGTGGCGCGAGCGCACCGACATGCTGCAGATCCGGCTGGATTTCGTGTACGCGATCTTTCCGCTGTTCATCGCCGTGGTGGTCGTGCGCCTGGCAGCCACCGTCTGGCGGCTGATGTCATCGGGCTGGCGCGAGGAACTCGCGCGCTGGTCGCACCCGGCGGACGAAGAATTCGAGGACCTGGTATGACGTTCGGACTGTGGGCCCTGGTGGCCGCCGTCGTGTTCGGCGCGCTGTGCCGGCTGCCGTTGGCGCTGACGATGTTCGCCGGGGGCGCGACCTATCTGTTTGCCACCCGCCAGGACCTGGGCCTACTCGAAGGCCAGGTGATGGGACAGATGACGACGATGTACGTACTGGTGGCGATCCCGATGTTCGTGCTGGCGGCCAACATCATGAACGCCGCCACCATCAGCGACCGCATCTGGGCCGTCGCGAATGCACTGGTGGGCCGCTTCAAGGGCGGCATGGGCCACGTGACGGTGCTGGTGAGCATGATCTTCTCCAGCATGAGCGGCAGCGCCGTGACGGACGCCGCCGGCCCCGGGCTGGTCGCCACGCGCATGATGCGCGAGATCGGCAAGTACCCGGGCGGCCTGGCCTGCGCGATCACGGCCTCGGCGGCCACCATCGCCCCCATCATTCCGCCCTCGATCCCGCTCGTCATCTACGCGCTCGTCTCCGGCGCCTCGATCGGCGCGCTGTTCCTGGCCGGCCTGGTCCCGGGCCTGCTCATGGGTGTGGTGCTGATGATCGCGATCTGGCTGCTCGCCAGGAAACGCGGCCTGCCCGCGGCAGAACACGTGCCGCTGTCGAAGATTCCGCGCGTGATGTGGGACGCCACGCCCTCGTTCACCTTGCCGGTGGTGCTGCTGGGCGGCATCTGGAGCGGCCTGTTCACGCCCACCGAGGCGGCGGCGGTGGCCGGCTTCCTGGCACTGTTGCTCGGCACCTTCCTCTACCGCAAGATCAAGCTCAAGACGCTGGGCGCCGTGTTCGGCGAGTCGGCGCGCCAGACCGGGACCACGATGCTGCTGATCGCCGGTGCCTTCATCCTGAACTACGCCATCGCCAACGAGCGCCTGGCCGACGCGCTGGTGGCCCAGATCACCGCGATGCAGCTCACGCCGATGCAGTTCATGGCGGTGGTCAATGCCACCTTCCTGATCCTGGGCTGCCTGCTGGACGGCTCGGTGATGATGCTGGTGTTCGTGCCGCTGCTGATCCCGAGCGCGAAGGCGCTGGGCATCGACCTGACGTATTTCGGCGTCATCGTGACGCTCAATTTCATGATCGGCCTGATCACCCCGCCCTACGGCCTGCTGCTGTTCGTCATGTCGTCGTTGACGCGGGTGCCGCTGATGGCGATCGTGCGCGAAATCTGGCCGTTCGTGCTGGCCCTGTTCATCGTGCTCGTGATCCTGACCGCCTTTCCCTCCATCACCCTGTTCCTGCCGCACCTGTTCGGGTACAAGTGAGCGCGTGTCATCACTCGTACCACCGGCCCTGAACCATCCATGCCTGCGCACGATGCCCTGACACGGGTCCGCACGGCGCTCGCGCCGCTGCTGGACGACGCCGGGCTGCTGACCGGCAGCGCGATCGGCGAGCGCCACCTGCACGACTGGAGCGGCCAGCGCGGGGTCCCGCTGGCGGTGGTGCGTCCGCGCAGCACGGCGGAGGTTTCCGCGGTGATGCGGGCGCTGCACGCACTGCGCCAGCCGGTCGTGGTGCAGGGCGGCATGACCGGACTGGTTGGCGCCGCCGTGCCGCAGGCGCAGGAGGTGGTGCTCTCGCTCGAACGCATGCAGCACATCGGTCCGGTCGACGAGCAGCACGGGGCCGTGCTGGTGGAGGCCGGCGCACTGCTGCAACACGTGCAGGAGCGTGTGGCGCAGCAGGGCTGGATGTTCCCGGTGGACATCGGCGCGCGCGGCTCGTGCCAGATCGGCGGCCTGATCGCCACCAACGCCGGCGGCAACCGCGTGCTGCGCTGGGGCATGACGCGCGCCTCGGTACGCGGGCTGGAGGTGGTACTGGCCGACGGGCGCGTACTCTCGCGGCTGGCGCCGATGCTCAAGGACAACGCCGGCTACGACCTGCGCCAGCTGTTCATCGGCAGCGAAGGCACCCTGGGCGTGATCACGCGCGCACTGCTGGACCTGACTCCGACCCCGAAATCGAGCCAGACCGCGCTGGTGTCGCTGCAGGACTTCGATCAAGTGACGGCGCTGCTGCTGGCGTGCCGGCGCGGCCTGGGCTCGAACCTCACCAGCTTCGAAGTCATGTGGCGCGACTTCGTCGAGGCCGCCGCCCCGCTCGTGGCCGGCGGCAGCGCGGCGCAACGACTCGCCGGGCCGCTGCTGGTGCTGCTCGAGGCGATGGGCCACGACGCGGCCGCCGACGAAGCACGCTTCGAGGAGTGCATGGCCCAGGTGCTCGAACGCAGCGACGGCATCGATGTCGTGCTGGCCCAGTCGCTCGCCGATGCCCAGCGCCTGTGGGCACTGCGCGATGCCTCGGGCGAAGCGGCGCAGCGCCTCGCGCCGTGGGTCGGCTTCGACGTGAGCATGCCGCTGCACGAGATGCACGGCTTCGTCGACGCGGCATGGGGCCAACTGCGCGCGCTCGGCACGCTGCAGACGCAGACCTACGGGCACGTCGGCGACGGCAACCTGCACCTGGTCGTCGGCCCGCTGGCAGACGACGCGCAGCGCGCCGCGGTCAAGCGCCTGGTGCACGAAGCCACCGCCGCGCGCGGCGGCTCGATCTCCGGCGAACATGGCATCGGGATGCTCAAGAAGGAGCACCTGGGGCTGACCCGCTCGGCGGTGGAGATCGAGGTGATGCGCGCCATCCGGCACGCGCTCGACCCGCACGGCATCCTCAATCCAGGCCGGGTGTTCGATCCGGCCTCGCCAGGCGCCTGAACTTCCCGGTCGCTTGGCGACGCTCACGCCAGCGTGCGCACGCGCTGCACCAGCGCGCGCAGGTCTGCGCGCGCGGCGAGCGACGGATCACCGCCTGCGCTGGCGCAATCGCGCACGATGCGCTCGAGCAGTTGCGGCTGCGGCGCCAGCGCGCCAAAGAAACGCGGCTCGTCGCCGGCGGCAATCAGCAGCGTGGGGAAATTCTCGACCTCGACCGGGTCGACCAGCTCGCACGCGTCCTCCACGTCGACCCAGACGAAGCGCACCGGCGCCAGCCGCGCGCCGAGCTGCGCGAACGCAGGCGCGTATTCGCGACAGGTGCCGCACCACTGGGCGCACAGGCAGGCCACCAGGATGTCAGCATCGGCCATGCGGGCTCCACCGGCGCCAGCGGCACGGCGCTCGCGCCAGCCCGGCTGCGCGCAGCGGGCGCGCGCCGGGCGCGACGATTCGAAGTTGCTCTGGCGCCAGCGTCATGGTGCGGGATTATCCGGCGCTGCCGCCCGCGACCCGCTCGTTAGAATGCGAGCCTCTTCATTGCTGCCTGGCCGCTGTCCATCCGATGCAGGCCACGCATCCACCAAGCCCATCGCGTGCCGCACCATGCTGCCCTGGCGGCCAGCTCGCCTCTTCACCGTGACGGGCAATTCCGCCGGCTCTGGTCGGTGGGCATGGTGGTGTCGCTCGCCCGCTGGCTGGAAATCCTCGCGTTCGGCGTCGTCGCGTTCGAACTGACGCACTCGGCCTTCTGGGTCGCCAGCATGATGATGCTGCGCATGCTGCC
>JBDHRZ010000069.1:0-10228 GCA_039807845.1 Rhodoferax sp. | reverse complement strand
CCTGGCGCGACGCCTCGCCCCACACCCCACCCTGCGGGGCGCCGGCAGGAATCGCCGCTGTGTTCAAGACGCACCTCCCGCCGGCACGCAGTGGTGCTCGCCGAAATAGACCGCCTGCATCTCCGGGCTGTCCAGGCACTCGCGCGGGCTGCCGTCGAACACCTTGCTGCCCAGGTTGAGCAGCGCGATGCGGTGCGCCAGCGAGGCCACGATATCCACGTTGTGGTCCACCAGCACCACACCGCAGCCGGACTTGAGAATCTCGCCGATCGCGCCCTTGATGCCGGCCACGCCGCGCGCGTCGCTGCCGGCGAACGGTTCGTCGAGCAGCATCAGGCGCGGACGCATCAGCAGCGCACGACCCACTTCGAGCAGGCGCAGTTCGCCCAGCGTCAAGTCCTTGCAGGGGCGCTCCAGGCCCTGAAGCCCGAGCGCGTCCGCGACGCGGCGCACCTCGCGCTCGAGCGCGGTGTCGCGCGCCAGCGCCATGCCGCGCACCAGTTGGCGCAGCATGCCGCCGAGCGTGCCCATGCTGCGCGCGGCCAGCCCCACCAGCAGGTTCTCGCGCGCGCTCATGTCGGGCGCGACCTGCGGATGCTGGAAAGTGCGCGCCAGCCCGTTGCGCTGTGCGCGCCGCGACGGCGGGCCGCTGAGCGGTTGCCCGCCCACGGTGATGCTGCCGGTATCGGGCGCCTGCTCGCCGCCGATCAGGTCCACCAACGTGGTCTTGCCGGCGCCGTTGGGCCCGACCAGCCCCAGTACCTCGCCAGCGTGCACGGTGAGTGAGACGCCCTGCACGGCGCGCACCGCGCCGAACGATTTGTCGACCGCGCGGCAATCCAGGATCATGTCGGGGCCCATCAGCGCCGCGCTCCCGCCTCGTCGGGGGACGCGCCGGCGCTGCCGGCGCGCAGGCGCTCCCAGCCCAGCATCACGTAGCCCAGAATGCCGCGCGGGGCGGCCACCAGCACGAGCAACACCGCCAGCGCAAAGAACAGCGAACCGGTCTGTTTGAAGAAGGTCAACTGGAAGGTGAAGGTCACCACCAGCACAGCGCCGAGCACGGCGCCCCAGGGCCGGTCCTGGCCGCCGAGCAGCGGCATGAACATCGTCAGGAACACCAGGTCGACGGCAAACGACTCGGGCAGCACCGCGTGGTTGACCACCGCGAACATGCTGCCGCCCAGCGCCGCCACCACGGCACCGAGCGCCAGTGTCACCAGCGACAGCGTGCTCACGCGCACGCCGGAAGACTCGACCGCGATGGCAGCGCGCCGCTGCGCCCGCACGATGATGCCGAACGGAGAATTGCGCAGCCGCGACAGCAGCAGGCCGACCAGCCAGACCAGCAGGATGGTGAGCGTCACCAGCGCGGTGGTGCTCACCGGCTGTCCGCCGACGCTCGGTGCGCGCAAGGACTGGATGCCGCCCGCACCGCCGGTGAGCGATTCGGCGTCCACCAGCCAGGTCGAGAAGGCGATGCCGAACAGCAGCGTGACCGCCGCCAGGTAGAAGCCCGACAGGCGGCGTGTGGCCATGCCCAGGATCACCGCCACCGCCGCCGCCAGCACGGCGCCGATCGGCACCGACCAGGTCAGGTCCCAGCCGCTGCGCGTGGCGACCAGCGCCATGGCGTACGCGCCCACGCCGAGATACGCGTTGTAGGCCATGGAGAGTGCGCCGCCCATGATGAAGGGCAGGTACATGCCCAGCGCGATGAAGGCATAGGTGGCGGTGAGGAGAGCCACCGCCTCCAGGTAGGGATTGCCGCGCACGAGCAGGATCGCCGCGCCGGCGATCGCCAGCGTGACGGCGGCTTCGGCCAGGCCGGAACGGGAACGCTCTGTCATGGAGGAGAACTCCGCATCAGTGCCGCACGCGGCGCGCAAAGATGCCTTCGGGCCGAAAGGCGAAGAACAGTACCGCCGCCACCAGCGTGGCGTACTGCAGCGAGGGCGAACCGAACACATAGGAGGCGCCGATCTGCAGCGCGGCCAGCAGCAGGCCGCCGGCCAGTGGCCCCCAGACCGAACCGGTGCCGCCGATCACGAAGGCGATGAAGCCAAACAGCGAATAGCTCAGGCCGGACTCGAACTGCACCCCCGCCTTGGGCGAGAACATGGGCCCGGCGACGCCCGCAATCAGCCCGCCGACGGCAAAGGCGACCAGGCGGATGCGCGCCACCGGGAAACCCAGCGTGCGCGCGGCGTGCTGGTTCTCGCCCACGGCACGCAGCCACTGGCCATAGCGGTTCCAGCGCAGCCAGGCCGCGAGTGCGCCGAACAACACCAGCGTGACCAGCACCGTGGCCACGGTCTGCCCGCTGATGATCGCGCTGCCCCATTCGAGCGGGTCCTCGAAATCGATCCAGGCACGCCCGGGCAACGGCCGGCGGCCGAACCACCAGCCGGCCAGTTGCGAGATGGCGAACATCACCGCCACCACGGCGATCAGACTGGGCAACTCCTCGCCGTGTGCGCGCCGCTCGATCGGCCGCACCACCAGCAGTTCGGTGAGGATGGACAGCAGCGTCGCGGCGGCGGCGCCCGCCAGGCAGGCCTGCCACAGCGGCCACTCGTCGACCGCCACCCAGTACGCCGCGCCGAGCGCGGAGAACATCGCATACGGGCCCAGCGCGAAGTGGAAGAAGCCCGCGCCGTAGAGCACGATCAGGTAACTGAGCGCGATCAGGGCAAAGAAGCAGCCGATCTCGACGATCGAGACGAACAGTTGCGCGGGCATGGTTCAACGACGCTCGGGCGTGTTCACTCGCAGTGGGGCTGGTAGGTCTTCCAGGGTGCCTCGGGCTTGTTGCCCTTGAACTGCATCAGCACCAGCCCGCACAGGCCGTCGGTGCCGATGTGCTTGGTGGGCGAGAAGCTGATCGTGAACTTGTCCGAGCCGAAGCTGGGCTTGAAGCCGCTGATGTGCTCGATCGCGGTCTTGATCAGCACCGGGGAGTCGTCACCGGCCTTCTCCAGCGCGAGCTTGACGATCTGCACCGCGTCGTAGCCCTGCGCCTCATAGGCGGTCAGCGCCTTGAACTTGCTGCCCAGCTTGGCCGCGAGCAGCTTGCTCAGCGCAGTCGAGCGCGGGTTGTTGCTCGCCACCGATGCCACGTACACCAGGCCATCGAGCGCGTTGGGTTGCGCCAGCGCCCAGGTCGCGGGCTGGTTGCCGATCGAAGCGAGCGAGAAGCGCGGGGTCTTGCGCATCTGCTGGTAGAGCGTGTTCTCGAACAGCACCTCCATCTGGCCGCCAAGCGAACTCACCAGCACCGCGTCCGGATTCTTCTCCTTGATGCGCAGAATCTGCGCGGTGACGTCGTTGGCGTCCATCGGCGCCTTCTCCTGCGCCACCAGGGTCACACCGGCGGCCTGGATCTTGGGCAGCAGCAGGCTGTTGATGCCGGCGATCGTCGGGCTGTCGTCGGAGATCACGCCCAGCGTCTTGAGGCCCATCTTCTGGAACGCTGCCGCGTAGATGGTCCCGATGTCGGTGATCGGGTTGGGCAGCATGAAGGAATACTCCTGGTCGGGCGCGCTGCCGATGCGCGTGTCGATGTTGGTCGAGGCCAGGCCCGGGACCTTCTGGTCGAGCAGCGTCTTCTTGGAGGCCACCGCCGAGGCCGAGCCCGAGTTGAGCAGAATCACCTTGGCGCCGTTCTGGATCATGCGGTTCACCAGCGCCGGGGCCTGGCTCGGGTTGTTGCCGTCGTTCTCCTCCAGCAGCTTGAGCTGGCGGCCCAGCACGCCGCCCTTGGCGTTGATCTCGTCCACCGCCACCTTCACCGCGTTGGCGGTCAGTTGCGAGTAGAACGCTGCGCCGCCCGAGGTGTCTTCCAGCATGCCGATCACGATCGGCGGCTTGCCCTGGGCCAGTGCGGGCAGTGCAGCCAGCGCGGCGCCGCCCATCAATATGGCCGCGGCGGCGGCCTTCCATACGGTGCGCCGGCGTGCCGGCATCGGGTTGCTCATCGTCGTCTCCAGGTCGTGGGTGGGGGAAATGGTTGCGGACAGGATGCCGGCTCAGGCGCTGCCCTCGTCGGCCAGGCGACGCCGGATGTCGGCGCGCAGTTCGGTCTTGGCGATCTTGCCGATCGGCGACATCGGCAGGGTTTCGAGCACGACCAGCCGCTCAGGGAAATTTTCCTTCGAGACACCGCGCGCGCGCAGGTCCTCGATCAGCGCCTCGAGCGTCAGCTGCGTGCCCGCGCGCAGCGTCACGTAGCAGCAGACGCGCTCGCCGAACACCGGGTCGGGCATGGCGACCACCGCCGAGAGCGTCACTGCCGGATGCTGCGCGACCAGTTCCTCGACCTCGAGCGCGCTGATGTTCTTGCCGCCACGGATGATGAAGTCGGCGGTGCGCCCGGCCAGGCGCAGGTAGCCCTCGGCATCCACGGTGGCGATGTCACCGGTCCTCATCCAGCCGTCGGCCGTGAAGAGCTGGGCGTTCGCCGGCGCGTCGTCGTAGTAACCCATGCAGGTCACCGGCCCCTTGCAGGCGGGCTGCCCGGGCGCGCCCGGCGGCACGTCACGCCCCTCGTCGTCGAGCAGCCGCACCTGCAGCGGCTCGATGACACGGCCGCAGGTGGTGAGCCGCTGCACCCGCGTGTCGGTCATGGTCGTGCGGCTGAGCGCGCCGGTCTCGTTGGAGCCGTAGAACTGCAGCACGCGCGCGCCGGTCTCCTCCTCGAATTCGGCCGCGCGCTGGTAGGGCACGGCCTCGCCGCCGGTGAACATCACACGTAGCGAGCGCAGGTCGCGCCGGCGCTGCGCCTGCGCGTTGAGCAGCATGATGAACTGCGTGGAGACGCAGCAGATCACGGTGGGGCGCTCGCGCTCGATCAGATCGAGCGTGGCGTCGGCGTCGAAGCGCGCGCTCAGCACGGTCGGCACGCCCAGCAGCGTGGGCGTGAAATGCGCCGTCCACAGGCCGAAACCGAACGGCGCGGGCACCAGCCCCAGGAAACGGTCATGCCGGTCGAGTTCACCCGCCTCCACCGCCATCCGGTGGAAGTACCACCAGCGGTTCTGGAACTGCATCACGCACTTGGGCTGCCCGGTGGTGCCCGAGGTGGAGTTGAGCAGCCAGAGCTCGTTCGCATCCAGCCGGCGGCGCGCGATCTCCTCGTGCGCCCCGGCCTGCTCGCCCGCAAAGCGGCCCAGCCGGTCGACCAGCAGATGCAGCCCGATCGGCAGCCCGCCCGCACGCAGCGCCTGCGCCAGTTCCATCGTCGAACGCCCGCCATGCTCCGCCTCGCTCACCAGCGCGGTGGCCTGGCACTTGCGCATCAGGCGCTCGATCTCGCGCTCGCCGGCGCGCGCGCCCAGTCCCACCACGGTGAGGCCGGCTTTCTCGCAGGCCGTGAAGGCGACGTGCACGCCGGGGCCGTCGGGCAACAGTACCGTGACGCGCGCGCCGCGTGGCAAGCCGGCGGCGATCAGGCGCGCGGCCAGCCGGTCGGAGAATTCGTCGTACTGCTGCCAGTTGAGGTCGTGCGCGCCCTCGCGAAAGGCCAGGCCCTGCGGATTGGACTGCACCAGCGCGTGGATGGTGTCGGCGAGCGTCTCGTTTCGCCAGTCGCCGCTGGCGCTGTAGTGCGCGGCCAGCGCGCGGTCCACGCGCAGCACGGACTGGTCGCCCTCTGCGCGCGGTTCGGTGAGCGGTGTCATGCGCATCAGGCGGCCCTCGGAGGCGCTGCCAGCACGCTGGTCTGGCCGGCGTCGACCACCCAGGCCGCACCGTTCACCGCGCCCGCACGCGCACTGGCCAGGAACAGAGCAACCTCGGCGACGTGCTCGGGATGGGCGCGCTCGCCGTATTCGACCAGCGGCAACGCGTCCGGCGTGGCCACCAGGTCCTCGGTCGCAAAGCCGGTCATGGCCGTGCGCACGCCACCCGGGCATACCGCGTTGATGCGCAGTCCACGCTCGCCCAGGGACGGCGCGAGCGAGCGCACCAGGCCGACGATGCCGTGCTTGGCCGCCGCATAGACAGGGTTGGCGCGCACGCCCAGCAGTCCGCCAGCCGACGCCGTGACCACGATCGCCCCACCCACACGCAGCGCGGGCACGACGGCGCGCACGCCCAGCAGGCAGCCGCGCAGGTTCACCGCCAGCACATGGTCGAGTTCGGACAGTGGCGCCTCGAACAGATCGACGGCCGGGCCGCCGTAGTAGCCGGCGTTGAGGTAAGCGACGTCCAGCCCGCCATGGCGGCGCACGGCCTCCTCGACCATGCGCTGGTTGTCCGCCGGTTGCGCCACGTCCGCCTGGCAGGCGATGGCCCGGCCGCCCGCGGCCACGATGCCGTCTGCCACCCGCTGGGCCGCCTCGCGCTGCAGATCGACCGCGCAGACGAGTGCACCTTCTGCGGCGAAGCGGCGCGCCGCCACGCGCCCGATGCCCGAGCCCGCGCCGGTGACCAGCACCGATCTCCCCTCGAAAGCTCCCTGCCCTGCCGTCATGCGCCCGTCCATCATTGCCTTGTCGAGGCCACTGCCCGCTGCGCGGCAACCGCTGCCGCACCCGGACCGTGATTCTGGAAAAGCGCGGCGGCCCGTGAATCGTCCGAGCGGACTATTGAGTCGAGCCCAGGCCGAGTTCGAGCGGACAGCAAGCCGGATGCGGCAGCACACCCGCGTGAATCGAGAATCGTCAGATGACGGCCAGATTGCGTGTCTTCGAACCCGGGACCGCCTTCAGGGGAATGGATCGATCGAGCGTCACCAGGCGCCCACCGTGCTGCGTGGCCAGCGCCAGCAGGTAGGCATCGGTCACCTGCCTGGAGCCGAGCACGGCATTCCAGGCAATGCGACCGGCATCGAGCATGCTCACGGCGTCCGGCCAGAACGCGTGATGACGGGTAGCCGTCGCTGCGATCAAACGCTCCGCCACCGCCGCGGCAGGCAAGGCATTCGGGTAGCCGGGTTGCGACATGACACGGATGCAACCGTTCTCCGTCAACGGGCATGACGCCCATCCTTGCCCGATGTTTCCCTCGAACCAGGCCCACGCACGCCCATGATGCAAATGATCCCTGTCGAGCAGGGCGATCAACACATTGATGTCGAGCAATGCCCGCATCAGACGCCTTCCTGGTCACGCAGTGCATCGACTTGCTCGTTGCCAACCACGCCGCCGCGCGCTGGAAACGGGCGAAACCCGAACTTCTCCGCCCTCCCTCCCTCATCTGGGACTGCCGAGTGAGCCCGCTGGGTCAACGCCCGGCGCGCCAGGTCGGAAATCACCTGCCCTGCAGTGATTCCGTCGCGGCGGGTGAGTTCCTTGGCCGCCGCGAGGATGTCGTCTTCGATCTCGAGTGTGGTGCGCATGAACCCGACTCCAATCGGTGATGCATTGATGCGCGCGCATCAATGCACCCATTCTATCCTGGGCAAGATCCAGATCCGGGCCATCCAGACCCGGATCACGCACACTCAGGCGCGAGGCAAGGTCACCCCGCGCTGGCCCTGGTACTTGCCGCCGCGGTCCTTGTAGCTGGTCTCGCAGGGCTCGTCGCTCTCGAAGAACAGCACCTGCGCGCAACCCTCGCCGGCATAGATCCGGGCTGGCAGCGGCGTGGTATTGGAGAACTCCAGCGTCACGTAGCCCTCCCACTCGGGCTCGAACGGCGTGACGTTGACGATGATGCCGCAGCGCGCGTAGGTGCTCTTGCCCAGGCAGATGGTCAGCACGTTGCGCGGGATGCGGAAATACTCCACCGTGCGCGCCAGCGCAAAACTGTTGGGCGGGATGATGCAGACGTCGTCGTGGAAGTCGACGAAGCTCTTCTCGTCGAAATTCTTCGGGTCCACCACGGTGCTGTGGATGTTGGTGAACACCTTGAATTCGGGCGCGCAGCGGATGTCGTAGCCGTAACTGCTGGTGCCGTAGCTGATGATGCGCCGGCCCTCGATCTCGCGCACCTGGCCCGGCTCGAAGGGCTCGATCATGCCGTGGCCCTGCGCCATGCGGCGGATCCACTTGTCGCTCTTGATGGTCATGGCGGGGCTCCCGGAGGCGGGCTCGTGGTGAAGCGGCGATTGTAGGAAGGCGGCCTGGTGCACGACCCGGATGGGGCGCGACCCACGGCGCAAGTCCCGCTGCGCGCGACCCGCGAGCCCAAGGCGATCGTTTCCAGGTTCCTGCCCGGTATGCCGGGCGTGTGCACGACCCACGCCCGGCACGAATCCGTGCCACCATGGGCTACCGTTGCGAAGCCGCGATCACGGTGCGCTCGACCAGCCGGTCATCCCCCAGCACGATCATGGCGAAGAGCAACTCATCGAGGTCGCGCGCGGCATCGCTGCGCCGTGCGAGCAGCGGCGTGCAGCGCGGCTGCAGCACGACGAAATCGGCCTCGCAGCCCACCTGCAGATTGCCGACCACGCCATCGAGCCCGAGCGCCTGCGCCGCGCCTGCGGTGTGCTGCCACCACAGTTGCGTAGATGACAGGCTGACGCCCGCCTTGGTCTGGCCTTCACGCCCGACGTACCAGGCCGCCAGCATGGTGTGAAACGGCGACAGCGAAGTGCCGCCACCCACGTCGCTGGCCAGACCATGGCGCATGCCGGCGCGCTGCGCGGCCGCGTAGTCGAAGAAACCGCTGCCCAGGAACAGGTTGCTGGTCGGGCAGACCGCCGCCGCCGCGCCGGTATCGCGCATGAGTGCGCGGTCGGCATCATCCAGATGGATGCAGTGCGCGTAGACGGCGCGTGGGCGCAGCAGCCCGAATTCCTGGTACACGGACAGGTAGGAACGCGCCGCCGGAAACAGCGCGCGCACCCAGGCCACCTCTTCCCGGTTCTCGGCCACGTGCGACTGGACCCAGACCGAAGGATGGCGCGCCGCCAGTTCGCTCGCGCCGCGCAACTGCGCTTCGCTGCAGCTCGGCGCAAAGCGCGGCGTGATCGCGTAACCCAACCGCCCCTCCCCGTGCCAGCGCCCGATCAGGGCCTCGGTGTCGAGCAGGCTCTGCTCGGTCTGGTCGCGCACGCCAGCGGGTGAATTGCGGTCCTGCAGCACCTTGCCGGTGATCATGCGCATGCCGCGCCCGCGCGCTTGCGTGAACAGGGCGTCGACCGAAGCCGGGTGCGAGGTCGCGAACGCCAGCGCAGTGGTGACGCCGTTGCGCAGCAGTTCCGCCAGGAAGAACTGCGCCACCTGCGCAGCGTGCGCCGGGTCGGCAAACCGGCTCTCCTGCGCGAAGGTGTAGCGTTCCAGCCAGGGCAGCAGACCGCTGGCGGGCGAGCCGATGACATCGAGTTGCGGGTAGTGCACGTGCAGGTCGACGAAACCCGGCGCGATGATGCGCCCGTCCAGGTGCTCCACCGCCAGACCGGGATAGCGCGACGCCAGCGCGTCGTGCGGACCGACCGCGAGGATCCGCTCAACGCCTGCCACGCCGGGCGCACCGGCCACGTCTGCGCAGTCGGCTGCATCGACCTTCTCCGGTACAGCCGTCTCGATCGGCCTGCCACGATCGTCCAAGCGCCCGACCACCAGCAGCCCGTCCTGATCGAATACGGCCTGTCCCTGTTCATCGAAGCGAAGGATCGAGGCGCGATAGGCGTGCATGAGGCGGAGCTTACCGAAAATTCGGTGCCAGTCTGCAGTCGATCGCTGCGCGCGGGCGCAGAGGCCTCGATCCCATCGGCGAGCTGGCGACCCCTGCGCGCGGGCGCCGGTCGTGCTGCCCCGCATCCCGTGCCACATGGGTTGGTGGAGATCCATCCGTACCGGTTCAGCTCGCACCGTATCGGATCGCAGGGCCCACCACCCGGCGCGCCAGTCCGTGCACAATCACGCCACGCGGCCGCACTGAAGGCCGCCCCCATGGACCAAGCGGCGATGCGGCCGCGCGGTCGCGGACCCCCCTTCGCGGAGAACGACATGACAGACCAGGAACCCGTCATCATCGATGCCATGCGTACACCGGTGGGCCGGCGCGGCGGGCGATTGCACAAGTGGCACCCGGTCGATCTGATGGCCGAGACGCTGCGCCAACTCGTCGCACGCTCGGGTATCGATGCAAACGACCTGGACGACGTGATCGTCGGCTGCGTGCTGCAGTGGGACCAGCAGCACGGCAACCTCGGCCGGCACGCCGTGCTGGCGGCCGGTCTGCCCGAATCGGTACCGGCGGTCACCGTCGACCGGCAGTGCGGCTCGGGCCAGCAGGCGATCAGCTTTGCCGTGCACGGCATCCGGGCCGGGGCGTA
>JBDHRZ010000068.1:0-10555 GCA_039807845.1 Rhodoferax sp. | reverse complement strand
GCGGAACCTCGGTGGAGGTCGTGGCCGATCGCGCGATCGCGTTGCCGCCGCTCAACGTGCCGCTGGCCAGCGCACTGGTGCGCGGCACCCGTGTGGCGCGCCTGCTCGACGGCTTTCGCGATACCCCGGCGGCCGATCTGGACGCCTTGCACGGCGTGCTGGTGGCCGTTTCGCAATTGCTGGCCGACCACGCGCAGATCGCCGAACTCGACATCAATCCGCTCATGCTCGGCCCGAACGGCGCGATCGCGCTCGATGCGCGCATCCGGCTCAGCGCCCGACGCCCCGCTGGCGCGGACAACTTCGCGATCAAGCCGTACCCGGAGGAATTGACCGAACGACTGCACTGGCAGGGTCAGCCGCTGACGCTGCGGCCGATTCGCCCGGGCGACGAAGCGCAACACCTCGCCTTCCTGTCCCGGCTCGACCCGGAGGATGTGCGCATGCGCGTGTTCTACAGCCGGCGCAGCATCGAGCCGAGCGAACTGGCGCGCCTCACGCAGATCGACTACGAGCGCGAGACCGCCTTCGTCGCGGTGCGGCCCGGGCCCGATGGCGTCGAGGAGACGCTTGGCAGCGCGCGGGCGCTGGCCGACCCGGACAACATCACGGCCGAGTTCGGCATCGTCGTGCGCTCGGACCTCAAGGGCCTGGGCCTGGGCCGGCTGATGATGGACAAACTGATCCGCACGCTGCGCGCACGGGGCACGCAGCGCCTGGTGGCGAGCGTGCTCAACGAGAACCGGCGCATGCTCGCGCTGCAGCGCGAGCTCGGGTTTTCCGAAGTCCCGACTGGCGCGCAGGACGGCACGCGATGGGTCGAACTCGACCTGCAGGCAACTGGCGGCCACACGCCTTGACGGTCTGTGGGGCCGACTGTGCCGGCCAGCGTCGCTTGCGCGTGTCGACGCCCGACGGCCTCAGTGCTGAGGCCTCACGCGGGCGTGACTCCGGTGATCACAGGATCAGGTGCCGTAATCGCCCGCGGCTTCCGGCTGGAACAGCACCGAGACCACCTGCGCCGAGCCCTTTTCGCCGCTGGGCGTGCGCCAGTTGGCCACGTCCCCGACCCGCAGCCCGAGCAGACTGCAGCCCACTGGCGAGAGCACCGAGACGAGTCCCGCCGCCGGTTGTGCATCCTGCGGGTAGCAGATCGTGAGTTGCTGACGCCGCCCGGTGTCGAGGTCTTCGCACTCCAGCGTGGAATACATCGTGACCGTGTCCGACGGGACTTCGCGCGCATCCAGGATGTCGGCCGCGTCGAGCAAGTCGGCCAGCCATTGCGGCGCCTTGTCGCCGGCCAGTCTGCGCAGCCGGGCAAAATCGAGTTCGGTGAGCGTGCGTTCCACGCCACGGGTTGCCATTGTCTGCATGATGAAGCGTTCCTGTCGAATGCGGTCCATCTGAAACCGCAGATGGTCGCGAACGCGCGGGGCTGGTGCCCGACGGTCGATGGTTAGCGCTTGAGTGGGAGAGAGGGCGGACCGCCGGGCTTAGGGGAGTGCGGCAGTCGGATGCTGGCCTGCCTCACCGCTGCTGCGCAACGCGCAGCAGGCACCGGGCGCGACCGACGGGGCCGCGCAACCGATGTTGCCGATGAGAGGGGCGGAAATTCGCATGGCCGTAGTGTAGACAGGGTTATTACCCGACACAAGCAATGTCCACACGAACCATGCCGGTTTGCAAGCGCTCAGAGGATCCCTTGCGCCAGCATCGCGTCGGCCACGCGCACGAACCCGGCCACGTTCGCGCCATCGACGTAGCTCACGCTGCCATCGGTCCGAGCGCCATGGTGGACGCAGGTTTCATGGATGCTGCGCATGATGCCGTGCAGCCGCTCCTCGACCTCGCGCCCGCCCCACACCTGGCGCATCGCGTTCTGGCTCATCTCCAGACCCGAAGTCGCGACGCCGCCGGCGTTGCTGGCCTTGCCCGGTGCGTACGCCACGCGGGCCTCCTCGAATGCCGCGACGGCCTGCAGCGTGCACGGCATGTTCGCCCCTTCGGCCACGCACTGCACGCCGTTGGCCATGAGCATGTGGGCGTCGTTGCCGTCGAGTTCGTTCTCGGTGGCACAGGGCAGCGCGACCTCCATCGGCACGTGCCAGGGGCGCACGCCGGGCAGGAACTGCGCCTTGACGCGGTTCGCGTAGTCGGCGATGCGGCCGTACAGGTTGTTCTTCACGTCCATCAGCACGGCCAGTTTCTCGGGCGTGAAGCCGTCCTGGTCGACCACCGTTCCGCTCGAGTCCGACGCCGTGATGACGCGCGCGCCCAGTTGCATGGCCTTCTCGATCGCGTACTGCGCCACGTTGCCCGAGCCCGACACGCCGACGCGCATCCCCTCCAGGCTCAGGCCCTTGCGCTCGAGCATCTCCTGGCTGAAGAACACGGTACCGTAGCCGGTGGCCTCGGGCCGCATCAGGGAGCCGCCTGCGGCGGGCGACTTGCCCGTGAAGACACAGTCGGCCCGATTGGTGATCTTCTTGACCATGCCGGTCATGTAGCCGACCTCGCGCTGCCCGACCCCGATGTCACCGGCCGGGACATCGGTATCCGAACCCACGTGCCGATACAGTTCGAGCGCAAACGCCTGGCAAAAACGCATCACCTCGGCCTGGCTCTTGCCCTTGGGGTCGAAATCGGAGCCCCCTTTGCCGCCGCCCATCGGCAGGGTCGTCAGGGCGTTCTTGAGCGTCTGCTCGAACGCCAGGAACTTCAGGATCGACAGGTTCACCGACGGGTGCAGCCGCAGCCCGCCCTTGTACGGGCCGATCGCCAGGCTGTGCTGGACACGGTAGCCGCGGTTCACCTCCACCTCACCCTGGTCGTTGACCCACGAGACGCGAAAGAGGATGACGCGCTCGGGTTCGACCAGCCGCTCCAGCATTCCCTGTTCCGCATATTTCGGCCGCTGCTGGATGAATGGCCACAGGCTGCCCATCACCTCGGAGACGGCCTGCAGGTATTCCGGCTGGCCGGGGTTGCGTTGTTCGACATAGGCGAGGAACTCGCGGCTCGAAGCGTATTTCATGATTCTTTGTTGAGAGGGTGAAACGGGTGGCGAGCCCGCCATTTTGCATCAAGCGCCTGCCCGATCCCGATGCAGGTGGCCCCAGTAGATCAACGCGTCGCGCCCGTCCACCAGCAAATCGACCGGCAGCCCGAATGGCAACGCGACCTTGGTCGGCACGTGGCCGATCGGCAGCCTGGTCAACACCGGCACCGCGAGTTGGCTGCGCAGCCAGTCGACCACGGTCTCCAGGCGAAATCCCTTGTCGTTCGGCAACGACTCGTATTGCGTGAACTGGCCCAACACGATCGCCCGTTGACGCGCCAGCACGCCGGCATGCAGCAGTTGGGTGAGCATGCGCTCGATCCGGTAAGGGTGCTCGGCCACGTCCTCCAGCACCAGCACGCCGCCCTGGATCTGCGGGAAGTACGGCGTGCCGACCAGACACGCCAGGATGCTCAGGTTGCCACCCCAGAGCACGGCCTGGCGGATCGCCCGCCCGAACGGCGGCCTGTCGGAGACGGCTGGCACGGGCCGGGACGCCTTGCCCGCCGCAGGGCGCGGCAGTTGCCAGCCGGCCCCCTCCCCTTGCCCGCACAACAGATCCTGCAGGCAGTCCTGCATGATCTCGTCCACCTGCTCGGGCCGGCCGAAGTCGTCGTGCAGCACCGGCCCGATCCAGCTCACTGCCCCGGTGCGGGCATGCAAGGCACACTGCAGCGCCGTGAAATCACTGAAGCCGATGAAGCGCGTGCCACGCTCGATCGCCCGGGCCAGGTTCCGGTAACGGATGCCCGGCAGGATGCGCGTGAGGCCATAGCCGCCGCGGCTGATCATGGCCAGATCCGCGCCGCTGGCCGCGGCGCGGTGGATCGCCGCGAGTCGGGTGGCGTCGTCGCCGGCAAAGCGCATGTGGGTGCCGAGCGCGTCCGGATCGACCTCGACCTCGTGGCCCAGCGCCTGCAACCTCGCCACGCCGCGGCGAAATGCGGCCTTGTCACGCTGCGCGCCCGAAGGTGAATAGATGTAGATGTGGCTCATGGGGCCCCCGACGCCGAAACCGCAGCGCCGGCAGCAGGAGGGCCGAAGGCAACGAGTGCGCGTTGCGCGATCCCGGTACCGTGTTCCTGCACGAAGTGCCCGGCCTCCCCGAGCAGCAGCGGCTCCGGGCAGCCGCGGATCCAACTGCGCAGCAACTGCATCGTCGGCACGCCGAGCACCGGATCCTGCGCGCCGACCGCCAACAGGGTCTGGCCCTGCCAGGCGCCGCTCCAGAATTCACGCGCCTGGCGCGACAGCGCGGCGCCATCCGAATCCGGGAATTCGGGCACCAGCGCCGCGAACGCGCGCGTCGCTGCGCGATAACCGGGGTCCGGGAACGGCGCCATGTAGGCGGCACACTCGGCCGCCGACAGATGGGGATTGCCGCGCGCGAACAGGCGCGCGATGTCGAACGTCGGATTGCGCGCGCACATCTCGCGCCAGGCGAGGAAACCCGCTGTCAGCGGCACGTCTCCGGTGGCCAGCGTGGTGTTCATGGCGAGCAACGCACGATAACGCTGCGGCGCGGCCATCGGCAGCGTCAGGCCCAGCAGGCCGCCCCAGTCCTGCACCACCAGTACCACATTCTGCAAGTCGAGCCGTTCGACCAGTTCCAGCAGCACCTGCCGGTGCCAGCCGAAGGTGTGGAACCCTGGCTTCTTCGGCTTGTCGCTCTTGCCGAATCCGGGCATGTCGGGCGCCACGACGCGCTCGCCCGCGGCCAGCCAGACCGGGATCATCTTGCGGTAGAGATAGCTCCAGGCCGGATTGCCGTGCAGGCACAGCCAGGTGCGTGGCGCGTCGCGTGGCCCTTCGTCGAGGAAATGCAGGCGCAACCCGTCGAGCGCCGCCAGGTCGTCGAGGTAGTGCGGCGCCCAGGGATAGTCCGGGAGCGCGTCGAAACACGCATCGGGCGTGCGCAAGGCGTCATCGCGCAATGGGGTCATGTGCATCCGATTCTCCTGTCGTCTGGAGCGGAAGAACTGCTGGAGTTCGGCCGCGCACTGGTCCGCCAACACCCCGCCCTGGACGCGGGTCTGGTGGTTGATGCGTTGCTCGGCAAACAGGTCGAGCACCGAGCCGGCAGCGCCGGTCTTGGGGTCGCATACGCCGAAGACGACCCGTGCCAGGCGCGCGTGCAGCATCGCGCCGACACACATCGCGCACGGTTCGAGCGTCACGTACAGGCTGCAGCCATCGAGCCGGTAATTGCCGCAGGCCGCGGCGGCGGCGCGCAGCGCGACGATCTCGGCGTGCGCACTCGGGTCACAGCCGGCTACCGGTTGGTTGTAACCGGCGCCCAGCACGCGCCCGTCGCGCACCACGACGGCGCCGACCGGCACCTCGCCGCGGGATCCACCCAGTCGTGCCTGCTCCAGCGCCAGCGCCATGCAGGCCGCATCGTCCAAGGCTCCGCCCGGCGCCGACCGCTCCAGTGCGCTCGCCACAGCGGAATCAGCGGACAAGGACGGTGGGGGCAGGTGCATGCGACGCGACTGTAGCGCAGCCTGGGGTCAGGTCTTGCCTTTTGCCCTTCCCACATACGTTGAGGAAAAACCAGGGCCGCAGGGGGCAAAAGGCAAGACCTGACCCCCACGCGTTGCTATGATGCCGGCACCGCTTCACCCCGCCAGCACCGTCCTGCGGTGGAGCTGGCATCCGGCACAGGAGGCCATCACCATGTCGCAGACCACGAACCCCGCGGACGAACCCGGCGCGTTGCCGATCCACGACTTCTCCCGCAGCCACGCCGGCCTGCGCAAGCTGCTGGAATCGCTGGCCACGCTTGGGCAACAAGGTGGCTCGGCGACGCAGGCGCGAGACGCCGCCCGCACCGCCTTGCAGAGCTTTCGCCCGGCGATGTTCGAGCACCACGGCGAGGAGGAAAAGGAATTGTTTCCGGCCGTGCTGGCGGCCAGCAACCCGCAGGAGTATGCCCGCCTGCGCGCGCTGACCGAGGCGCTCACCGCCGAGCATCGCCAGATCGAGGCACTGTGGCGCACGCTGCAACCGGCGCTCGAAGCGCTGGCACAGGGCACTCCGGCCACACTCGACGCCGCACTCGTGCAGGACATCGTGAGCCGCTACGCGGCCCATGCCCGGCTGGAAGAGGAGCAATTCCTGCCGGTGGCTGAAACCATCCTCGGGCGCAAGGATCCGTCGATGGCCGCGCTTGGTTTTTCGCTGCACATGCGCCACCAGTTGCGCGCCGTCAACCGCGACGACGCCGCAGCACCTGCCCCCTCCGGCACAAGAGCCCACTGAACCTGCCCATGCAGGCGCCAGGCGGCACGGACAAGACGCCGGGCAACTGGGGGTTGCTGGCATCGAGCCTGCGCTCACGCAAGCGCTCTGCGCACCAGATGCTGCAGAGCGCACGGTTCGTCCAACGACTCGAACAACTGGCCGGGCAACTCCAGCAGCCGCTGCCGGCCGTGCAGATCCGGGCACGCGCGGCGGCCGAGGCTCTGTCCACCGTCGACAGCCCCTTGTTCGGCGCCATTTCATCGCGCTTGCTGGCGCCCCTGTTCACGCGTGCCTGGACGGTGCAGGCAGACCAGGCCGCGCTCGAGCGCCTGCGGCAACTGAACACCACTGCCTCGCTGGTGTTCCTGCCGACCCACCGCTCCTACGCCGACCCGTTCAGCCTGGCCCAGGTGTTGCACGATGCCGGCATGGCGCGCAACCATACGCTGGGTGGCGAGAACCTCGGTTTCTTTCCCTTCGGCACCATCACGCGGCGCAGCGGCGGCGTGATGATCCGGCGCAGCTTCCAGGACGACCCGGTCTACAAGTTCGTGGTGAGCGAGTATCTGCACTTCCTGACCGCGCAGGGCGCAAACCTGGAGTGGTACATGGAGGGCGGCCGCTCGCGTACCGGCAAGCTGCGTCCGCCCAAGTACGGCCTGCTGCGCTACGTGGTCGACGGGTTCGACGGCGGGCGCGACTTGCTGCTGGTTCCCGTCTCCATCACCTACGACCAGTTGCACGAAGTCGGCATGATGGCCGCCGAGGAAGCCGGCGGTGCCAAGGGCAAGGAAGGTCTGCACTGGATGCGCGACTACATCCGGCGCCAGCGCCAGTGGATCGGTCGGGTGTACCTGCGCTTCGGAGAACCACTGTCGATGCACGAAGCAATCGCGCGCGCGAGCACCGATGCCAGCACCGAAACGACAGCCGATGCCGAAACCGGCAGCGCGGCCGATCCGCAGGGCAGGCGCTGGCTCGTGGAGCGCATCGCCTTTACGGTGTTCCAGCGCATCAACCAGGTCACGCCGGTGACCGCCGCGGCACTCACCACGCTGGCGCTGCTCGGCGTGCGCGATCGCGCGCTCACGCTGGGCGAGGTGCGCGACGTGATCAAGCCCCTGCTCGACTACGCCGCGCAGCGTGGTCTGCCGTTTGCCAACCTGGAATTCCTGCAGAATGACGCCGGTGTCTCCGGCGTGCTCGCCGAACTGGCCCGATCGGGCGTGGTGCAGCGCTACGCGCAAGGCCAGGAGCCGGTCTACGGCATCCAGCCCGGCCAGCATGCGGTGGCGGCGTTCTACCGCAACAGCGCCATCCACTGGTTCATCGACCGCGCACTGATCGAACTGGCCCTGCTGAGCGTGGTCGACCGTCCGGACGACGACCCATTGACGCAAGCCTGGAACCAGACCCTGGCGATGCGCGACCTGTTGAAGTTCGACTTCTTCTTCAGCAGCCGGACACGTTTCCGGCAGGAGATCGCCGACCAGGCGCTGCTCATCGCCCCCGACTACGCGCAACGCATGGGATCGTCCGCGGCACGGCTCGGGCTGCTGGAGCAGGCACCGTTCCTGATCGCGCACCGGATCCTGCCTGCCTTCCTGGAAGCCTACTACGTGGTCGCCGACCGGCTCGCCACACAGCCGACCGAACAGGTCATCCAGCGCGAGCGGCTGATCGAGGAATGCACGCGCTTCGGGCGGCAATACCTGCTGCAGCAGCGCCTGCACAACCCGGAGGCCGTCTCGCGCGAGTTGTTCGGCAATGCGCTGCAGCTGGCCGCCAACCGCAAGCTGCTCGAACCCGGCGAGCGCCTGTCCGAGCGCCGCAAGGCCCTGCTCGAGCAGATCGGCAATCTGCTGCGTGCACTGGCGACCATCGAAGAAATCGACCATCGGCGCAACACCGCCCCACGACCATGACTACCTCCACTCTGGACGAAGCGATCGAGCGCATCACGCAAGGCCCTCGCGGCCCTTCGGTGGGTGCATTCTTCGACTACGACGGCACGCTGATCGACGGCTATTCGGTGCTGGCCTATTACGCCGACCGGCTGCGCCTCGCCAAGCTCGGCGTGGCCGAGGTGGCCGACCTGGCGCGCCAGGCGCTGCGCCAGCGGCTGTCGGAAGAAGAGTTCCAGGACCTGGTGCGCCAGGGCGTGCTGGAATGGGCGGGCTGCCCGCAAGCGGAGATGCGCGAACTCTGGCAGCGTTTGTTTCGCGAACGCATCGCCGACAACCAGTTCCCGGAAGCCTGGCAACTGGTGCAGGCGCACAAGCGCATGGGGCACACGGTGGCGATCGCCTCGTCGGCCACGCGCTTCCAGATCGAGCCACTGGCACGGGAGTGGGAAATCGAGCACATCCTGTGCACCGAAGTCATGGTGCGCAAGCAGCATCTCACCGGGGCGATCCAGGGCCAGCCGGCCTGGGGCCAGGGCAAGGCGGACGCGGTGGCGGCGTTTGCGCGCCGTGCCGGCATCAAGCTGCGGCAATCCCACGGCTACGCCAACGGCGACGAGGACATCGCATTCCTGCGCAAGGTCGGCAAGCCGACCGCGGTGAACCCCGGGCGCGAACTGCGGCAGGCCGCCGAGGAGGCAGACTGGCCGGTGCTCGCCTTCCCGAAGCGTCGCATCCCGTCCTTGCAGACGCTGGCACGCAGCGCGAGCACCTATACCGCCATGGCCGGCAGTTTCGCCGCCGGCCTCGCCTATGCGCAACTGTGGGGCGACAAGCGGCGTGCCGTCGACCTCACGGTGTCGCTGGGCAGCGAACTCGCACTGGCCGCGGCCGGCATCGCGCTCGAAGTGCAGGGCGAGGAGAACCTCTGGGCGCAGCGTCCGGCGATCTTCATCTTCAACCACCAGAGCAAGCTCGACCTGCTGCTGATGGCCAACCTGGTGCGGCGCGGGCTGACCGGTGTGGCCAAGAAGGAGGTGGCGAAGCTGCCGGGGCTGGGCGCCTTCATGCGCATGGCCGACGTCGCCTTCGTCGAGCGCGGCAATCGGCAGGCCAACGACGAGACGCTGCAACCCGTCGTCGAGATGCTGCGCAAGGGCCGGTCGCTGGCGATGGCGCCGGAGGGCACGCGTTCGCTCTCGCCCCGGCTCGGCCCGTTCAGGAAGGGCGCGTTCCACCTGGCCATGCAGGCCGGCGTTCCGCTGGTGCCGGTGGTGATACGCAATGCCGGCGAACGCATGGCGCGGGGCGACCAGTTGCTGCGCGCCGGCACGGTGCAGGTAGTGGTGCTGCCGCCGATCTCGGTGAAGCGCTGGCGCGCGCAGGATCTGGACCGGCACGTCGAGGCGGTGCGGCAGAAATTCGTCGACACGCTGGCCGACTGGCCTAAGGAGAAGGCATGACCCGTCCCATGCAGGTGAGCGTCCTGGGCGCCGGTTCCTGGGGCACCACGGTCGCCTCGCTGGCCGCGGCCAACACACCCACGATGATCTGGGCACGGCGCAGCGAGGTCGCCGACGAGATCAACCGCGCGCACCGCAACGCGCGCTACCTGGGCGAACTGCCGCTGCACCCGAAACTGCGCGCCACCGCAGCGCTGGACGAAGCGCTGCACGACTGCGACGTGCTGGTGATGGGCGTGCCCTCGCACAGCTTTCGCCAGACGCTGCGCGAATGCGCCGCCCACATCCGCCCGTGGGTGCCGGTGATCAGCCTGGCCAAGGGGCTGGAACAGGGCACGCACAAGCGCATGACCGAAATCATCCACGAAGAGCTTCCCGGGCACCCGGCCGGCCTGCTCGCCGGCCCCAACATCGCGCGCGAAGTGCTGCAGGGCATGGCAGCGGCGGCGGTGATCGCCATGGCCGATGCGCAGTCGGCCGGCTCGCTGCAGCAGGTCTTCGGCAGCCGGGTGTTTCGCATCTACACGAACACCGACGTGGTCGGCTGCGAGCTCGGCGGCGCGCTGAAGAACGTGATCGCGATTTCCGCCGGCATGGCCGAGGGCCTGGGCGTGGGCCACAACACCCGGGCCATGGTGATCACGCGCGGCCTGGCCGAGATCACGCGCTTTGGCATCGCGCACGGTGCACAGGCGCAGACCTTCGCCGGCCTGACCGGCATGGGCGACCTGCTGACCACCTGCATGAGCCCGCTGTCGCGCAACCGCCAGGTCGGCGAGCGGCTGGCCGCCGGCCAGACCACGGAGCAGATCGTCGCCTCGATGCACATGGTGGCCGAGGGCATCAAGACCAGCGCGGTGGTCATGGAGATGGCCGCCGCGGTGGGC
>JBDHRZ010000067.1:0-10558 GCA_039807845.1 Rhodoferax sp. | reverse complement strand
GCCGACGACGCTCGCCGAGTAGGCGCCGGGGTAGCCCGCGCGGCTCATCGCCGCGATCATCACGCTGCCGACCGCCGCCGCCGTGGCCGGGCCCGAGCCCGAGATGCCGCCCATGAACATCGCCACCGCGATCGCGATCAGCGGCAGCATGCCCGGGCCGCGGCCGACCAGCGCGGTGGCGAAGTCGACCAGCCGCGAAGCCACGCCCGAGCGGTCGAAGATCGAGCCCACGAGCACGAACATCGGCACCGCCAGCAGCGGATACTTGCCCAGGCCCGCGTAGAAGTTCTGCGGCACGGCGAGCAGCCCGAACCACTGCGTCTGCGCGTTGGCCAGCCCGATCGCCGCCGCGCCCGCCACGCCGAGCGCCACGCCGATCGGCACGCCCAGCAGCATCAGCGCGATGAAGCTGGCAAAGAGCAGGGTGGCGATCATGGCGGCCCGGGGGAAGTGGCGGCGGATTCTAGGAGTGCGGCGCGATGATCGTGCACGATGATCGTGCCCGTTCCTGCCCGAGGTGCGGGATGGCGCAGCAGGCGCAGGGGGCGCAGGGGGGCGCAGGAGGCGGCGATGGCGACGTGGAGCTGGATCGGGGTCGGCGTGCTGGCGCTGGCGGGCGCCGCGCTGGCGCTGCATTTCGTCGGGGAGCGCCGCTGGCAGCGCGCGACGCAGGAGCTGCGCCTGCAGCTCGAAGCAAGCCGGCAGAGCCTGCCGATCACGCGCCTGCCGCAAGGCGAACTCGACGCCCTGCCGCCGCCGGTGCAGCGCTACCTGCGCGCCGCGCTGCCGGCGAGTGCACCGAGGGTGGCGACGGTCGAGCTGCGGCACGAGGGAAGTTTCGACATCCGTGAGGAAGGCCAGCGCTGGCTGCCCTTTGCATCGCGCCAGCACGTGCAGACGCGCCGCCCCGGCTTCGTCTGGGACGCGCGCATGCCCGTGGCACCGGGGCTTGCGGTGCACGTGCACGACGCCTACATCGGCGGCGAAGGCGTGCTGCACCCGTCCGTCGCCGGCCTCGTCTCGCTGGCCGAGCAGCGCTCGGGCGGCGACTTCGCGCGCGACGAGCTGATGCGCTTCCTCGCCGAGTCGCCGTGGTACCCGACCGCGCTGCTGCCGGGCCAGGGCGTGCGCTGGACGGCGATCGACGAAGGCTCGGCGCGTGCCACGCTCGTCGACGGGCCGCACGAGGTCAGCCTCGTCTTCGTCTTCGGAGCCGACGGCATGGTCGAATCGGTGCGCGCCGACGCCCGCGGCCGCAGCCTGCGCGGCCAGCTCGTGCCCACGCCCTGGGAAGGCCGCTGGCAGGCCTATGAGACGCGCTGCGGCATGCGCGTGCCCACCCGCGGCGAAGTCGCCTGGCTGCTGCCCGAAGGGCGGAAGCCCTACTGGCGCGGGCAGCTCGTGGAAATGCGCTGCGCGTTCGCGGAGTGAGGCTGCGGCGGCGAGCCGCGATTGCCTTCGGCGTTCAGCCCACCCCGAACACCTTCATCACTTCATCGCCCAGGTGGTTGATCACCTTCACGGCGATGCGCCCGGTCTTGGGCTTCTCGAACGGCCGTGACACATCGCTGTTCAGCGTGGCCCAGGCCTCGGCGTCGATCTCGGCCTTGAGCGTCGTCTTCAGCGCCTTGTAGGGGTCCGACGCGCCGAGGAAGTAGGCCTGGCGCACGAAGAAACTCTCTTCGTTGTAGGCGGTGTCGATCATCCACAGCGCGATGCTCTCGAGGCCGCCACTCTCGATCTCGCCGGTCTGCGGGCGGAACACGTCCACACCCTTGACGCGCACGCGCACCTGGCCATCGGCCTGCGCTTCGATGCGGATGTCGGGCTCGCCGAAGACGACGAAGAGGTTGCCCGCGCCGGTGTTCTTCAACTCGCCGGCCATGTGCAGGTCGGGGTTCATGCGCGCCTTCAGCACGGGCACGCGGCCGAGTTTCTCGAACTCTGCCGCGTGCGCCTCGTAGTTGAAGGCGCAGGCGATCAGCACGTCGAAGCCGGCGTCGGCGGCTTCGCGCGCGGCGCTCACCAGGTCGGGCCGGGACACGGTGCCGAACTCGGGGCCGATGAAGATGGCGGCGCGGCGTTCGCGCCCCTGCCCATCCTCGCCCTCGATGTAGCGGCCCTCGGCGCAGACGTACTCGCCGGGCCAGCCGACGATGCTGCTGAAGCTGATGCGGTCGGCCTTCGTCGCCTGCTGCACGCCGGCGGCCTTCAGGTTCTCGAGCATGACCGACGCAAAGTCCGCCTTGGCCTCGTACTCGGCCCGGGGCTGGCGCACGCCGTCGATGCGCCCGTCGATGAGGCCGTCGTCGAGGTCCATGGCCAGCGTGCGGTGCGGGCTCAGGCTGTCCACGGTGAAGGGGCCGGCCACGCGCACGCGCTTCCTGTCTTCGTAGGGCTTGTCGTAGAGGTATTCGCTCTCGGCCTTGGCGGCGATCGAGGCGTCGATCTCGCGCTGGCGCTGGATGCGGGCGGCCCACCAGTCGGCGTGCAGCTTCCTGGCTTTTTCGCTCCACTTGAGGCTCTTGTCGTCGATGGCCTCGCGCGGAATCTGCCACTCCTGCCAGTCCGTCTTCAGGGCGGCGTTCAAGGCTTCGCGCAGCGGCTCGACCTTGCCCTGCCAGGTCTCCCAGATGACGTCGATCTCGGCGTTGTTGGCGATGCTCTTGAGCGTGACGTGCGGCACCCGCTCGTAGACGAAGCCCTGCCGGATGTTGCCGCGCGTGGGCTGGCTGCTCGGCACGCTGCGCGTGATCTCGGCCTCCTTCAATTGCCCTTCGGGGCTGTCGGCCAGCAGGTAGTACGGATAGCGCGCACCCATGATGCGGGCGCGGGCCAACGCCAGCGCGACGCGCGAGGTGTCGATCGTGATCCAGCGCCGGCCCCACTGCTCGGCGACGTAGGCGGTAGTGCCCGAGCCGCAAGTCGGATCGAGCACGAGGTCGCCAGGGTCGGTGGCCATGAGCATGCATCGCTCGACAACCTTGGCGTTCGTCTGAACAACATAGAGCTTCTCGTCGGTGAATGCCCCAGTCTGCGTATCCGTCCAAACGTTGCTGAACTTCGCTGCGGCAAAGTCGTTCAGAAAACGAACGTACTGAACCGAGCGTGGAGTTGGACTCGCGATGCGCTCTGCGCGCAGCAACCGCTGCATTCCAGGTTCGTTGGTTTTCCAATAGCCCTTGCCCGGCGTGAACTCTCGGCCATGAAGTTGAATCGAGAAGGCAGAAACCTCCGTACCACTTTGGCTCGTAAGGTTGTCATGTCGATAGACCAGTGCGGCGGCAGGTAGCCGCGCACTCTCTTGTCGCTCGTCATTGCCCATGGCGCGTCGCTCGAATGGCGCGAGCTGTAGTCGCCTGTAGCGCGCTCCAACGTCTTCAGCGAGCCCCTTTCCCTTGTAAAGCTCCCGATACTTCAACACGCCGCGAGATCGCGCGAACCAAACCAAGTAGTTGCACGAGGCATCGAGATACTGATCCCCCAAGCCCGTCGTAGTTCGAAAAGAGATCAGCGAGACGAAGTTGTCTTCGCCAAACACCTCATCCATTAGCACTCGAACGCGGTGCACGTTCTCATCCCCGATCTGCACAAATACAGACCCGCTCTCGGTCAGCAGATCGCGCGCCACCGTCAGCCGATCCCGCAGGTAGGTCAGGTACGAATTGATCCCGTCCCGCCACGTATCCCGAAAAGCCTTTACCTGTTCCGGTTCACGGCTGATGTGGTCGCGGTTGCCGTCCTTCACGTCGCGGCTGGTCGTGCTCCACTGGAAGTTCGAGTTGAATTTGATGCCGTAGGGCGGGTCGAAGTAGATGCATTGCACCTTGCCGCGCAGGCCCTCGCGCTCGGCGAGGCTGGCCATCACCTGCAGGCTGTCGCCGAGGATCAGGCGGTTGGTCCAGTTCTGGTCGTGGGCGTAGAAGTCGGTCTTGTCGGCGCCGGGCGGCGTGCCGTTGAAGTCGCCGAACATGTCGACCGTGGCGCCCAGGCCGCCTGCGGCCCGCGCGGCTTCGGCCTCGGCCGCCTCGCGCCGCTCGCGGCTCTCTCGCAGCAGGTCGTCGATCAGCACCTTGGGGTGCACCTTCTCCTGGATGTAGAGCGGCGGCGCGTTGACGACGAGGTCGGTCCAGTCCTGTTCGTCCTTGCCGCGCCACACGAGCTGCGGGTCCAGGTCGCGGTTGCGCGCCTCCTTCTCGGCCTGCAGGTGGTCGGCGTTCGAGGTGCTGCGCGGGTAGTTCACCTGCACCGGCTTCCTGGCCTCGTCGGCCATCAGGCTCTGGTACTCGGCGGTGGGGATGTTGCGGCGCTTGTCGTCGGCGTGCCTGAGGGCGTCGACGCCGACGAAGGGCGCACTTGTCTTGCTGGTCGCCATGTGGCGTCTCCCCGGGGGCTTGACGTTGTTGTTGCTGTTGCGGCGCTGGCTGCGCGGCGGCCTCAGGCTTTCTTCTTGACGACGCGGCGCGGCGCGGCTTCAGCCTGGGTGGTCTTGCGCTTGCGTGCGGGCGCCACAGCGGCCGTCATCGGCTTGTAGCCTTCGGGCAGTTGATCGCCTTCACGGGGGGGCTCGCCGCCCGTTCGCGACAATGCCGCCAACAGGGCGCTGGGCTCGCCGCGCTGCGCCCTGGCCCGTGCCCGGCTGGCACGCTCTTCGAAAAAGGCGGCGGTCTTGCGTACCGCGATCTTTTCCGCCACGGCGATGGCGACGAATTGATTCAAGCTGGTGCCGTCGGCCTTGCTCAAGGCCTCCGCCTCGGCCTTGACGGATTTGGGCAGGCGCAGCGGGTAGGTGGTGAGTGTGGTCATGGTTCAAACCGTCCCGTCCGACATAAGGGTGTGCAAGGCCGCCTGCAACCGGGGCAGGTCGCGGGTCATACCGGGCGGGCCTCGGCGAGGACGGATGCTCGGAACTTGTCGGGCAGTGCGTTGGGCGTCAACACATCGGCCGGCACACCCAGCAGCTTGCGCAGCTCGATACGTATTGCGCTGACGTCGAAGAGCGTCGTCTCCGGCGTCGGGTCGATGAGCAGGTCCAGATCGCTGTCGTCGGTGTCGCGGCCGTGGAGCACCGAGCCGAACACCCTGGCATTTCGGGCGCGATGGGTCGCCACCACGCTTCGAATGGCGGCGCGGTGCGAATGCAGGGCTTCAGAGGGCTTCATGGGATTGCAGGGCCGGTCGGGTCTGTGGTGCTCGGCATGGTATCGCCGGCAATGCCGCGATGGCTGCTGCGAAATCGGCTTCCATCTCATGCGCCGAGCGGAGCTCGGCGAAGGCCCAGCGGCCGTAGCTGCCCAGGGCGTTCACGCCCGGCACCCATTGGGTGGCCATCGTCTCGGCCTTGGCCACCGCGTCCTCGCCGCGAAAGCCCTTGATCTCGACGACGAGGTTCAGCGGATCGGCGTGGCCGTCGTCGATCCTGACGATGAAGTCCGGCCGGTAGTGCCGCTGCACGCCGCCCAGGCGGTACGGCACCTCGAACCCCAGGCCGTGGTTCTTGGCGTAGGCCAGCACGCGCGGGTGGCCTTCGGCGACGCGGCAGAACTCGGCTTCCCAGTCGCTGTCGAGGGCGACCCAGTTCACGTGGCTCTTGGGCGGCGGGCCCTGCGTGGCCCACAGGCTCTGCTTGGCGGTGCTGAAGTTCACGTGCCGGGTGCTGCCGCCGGGGTTGTAGGGGTCGAGCACGACGCGCACGGCGCGCCGATCGCCATCGGGTGCGGCCAGCGTGGCCGTGATGGCGGCATGGATGCGCTCGCAGGCCATGTCGGTGATCTCCTGGTGCAGCACCTGCGCCTTCCAGGTGCCGCCGCTGCACTTCAGGTGCTCGCGTACCCATTCCTGCGCGATGCCCTTGAGCTGGCCGAAGAGGTGCAGCTTCGGGTCCTCGCCCGGGTCGCGGTACTTGCGGTACAGCAGGTGCTTGGCGAGGTGGAAGGCGATCGTGTTGTCGCGCGTGTCCTGCAGGTGCTGCACCGTCAGGTCCACGCCCTGGCCGACGATGCCGAGGTTCTGCGTCGTGGACGGGCCGACCAGATCGGGCGTCAGCGTCAGCGTGGCGTTGGTGCCGAAGCTGGCGCAAAGCCGCTCGGCCGGCAGCTCGACGCGGTAGCCGTCGACGCGTGGAAAGCGGATTTCGAGCGCATCGCGCTCGGGGCTGAGGGCGTGCACGCGCGTGGTCTTCACCGGCGGCCTGGGCGGCACGACCACCGGCTTGGCGGCGAAGTCGAAGGGGATGCCCAGCACGTCGGCGTATTCGACGTCGAACAAGCCGGCGGCGTTCAGCGCGTAGCTCTGCCGGCGCAGCGCGCGACCGACGACCTGCTCGCACAGGAGCTGCGTGCCGAAGGCGCGAACGCCGAGCACGTGGGTCACGGTGTTGGCGTCCCAGCCCTCGGTGAGCATGGAGACGCTGACCACGCAGCGGATGCCTTCGCCGAGCCGGCCGGGCTTGCCGACGGTGTTCATCACCTCGCGCAGCAGGTCGGCGTCGGTGAGTCTGTCGGCGGCGGCGCGGTCGCCGCTGCGCTCCATGATCTCGCGCCGGAAGCGCTCGATGGTGTCGGCCTCGATGTCGCGGAACGCCGGGTCGAGCGCCTCGCCGGATTCGAGCTGCTCGCTGTCGATCAGCAGCGTGCGCGGACGGGCGAGCTTGTGGCCGTGCTCGTCGTAGTTGCGAAAGAGCGCAAGACGGCCGTTTTCCAGCGTCGTGCCGCCGCTCTCGTTGGCGCGCTCGAAGCCGGCGACGTAGTCGTAGACCAGCTTGGACGTGGCGGTGTTGTTGCACACGACGATGAACACCGGCGGCAGCTCGATGCCCTGCGCCTGCCAGCCGTCGAAGGTCTTGACGTAGTGGCCATAGAGGGCTTCGAGGGCGGTGTAGAGCTCGGTCGGCAGGGCCAGCGGATCCAGCTTGCCGGCGCTGCGTACGCCCTTCTTCGGCATGCGCTTGCCGATGTGCTCCCACAGCTTGCGGAACTTCGGCGCGTCGGTGCCGGTGATGTTGTCCGACACCGGCACGCGCGGCAGCTTGACGATGCCGCATTCGATCGCGTCCATCAGCGAGAAGTCGCTCATCGTCCACGGGAACAGCGTGCCTTCGGCGTAGCCCGAGCCGCGCAGGAAGAAGGGCGTGGCCGAGAGGTCGAAGACGAGCGGCACGCCCAGGCGGCGCTTCACCGCTTCGATGCCGCTGATCCACAGGCGGGCCGCCTCGTTGTTCTTCTTCGCCTCGTCCTTCTCGTCGCCCTTCAGCGCGTCGATCTCGCCTTCGGCTTCCTTGGGCCTCGCGCGGTAGCAGTGGTGCGCCTCGTCGTTGATGACGAGCACGTTCCTGATGCCCATGAGCTCGGGCATCACGCGCTGCAGCATCTGGCCCTCGGTTTCCAGCGTCTGCAGCGGCGCGCCGCGACCCCGCAGCAAGGCCCGACCCGCGGCGGTGATCTGCAGCGTCTCGCGCAGCTTGAAGGCGTGGTAGTTGGTGATGACGATCACCGCCCGCTTGATGTCGCCCAGCATGTCGCCTGGCACCAGCTCGCGGCTGGCGTAGTAGCTCTCCGGATCCTGCGGCAGCAGCACGCGCAGGCGGTCCTTGATGGTCAGGCCCGGCGCCACGACGAGGAAGCCGCGGGTGAACTGCCTGCTCGCCGGATGGCGCACGGCGTTGACCGTCTGCCAGGCGATGAGCATCGCCATGACCGTGGTCTTGCCGGCGCCGGTGGCGAGCTTGAGCGCGATGCGGAACAGCTCCGGGTTGGACATCGCGTTGGCGCCCGCGAGGTGATCGCGGAACTTCCTGCCCGTGGCGCCCATCCTGGGTGCGACTTCGGCCAGCCAGATCGCGGTCTCGACCGCCTCGATCTGGCAGAAGAAGGGGCGCACGCCCTGGAAGACGTGCTCGCGCCAGTGCTGCAGCAGGCGGGCCGTCTCGGGCGTGACCTGCCATTGCGACGGATTGGGCAGTGCGCGCCAGGTGTCGACGTAGCCGCGCAGCTCGTTGATGATCGGCGTCGGGTCGTACTTCTGCTCGGCGGTGCTGAGGCCCTCGTCGTCGGCGCTCAGCTCCAGCTCGCCCTGCGCCGCCGGACCCGCGCCGGTTCTTGGCGCCTTGCGCTTCTTCGCCTTCGGGACCGGCGTGATCAGGTCCGAGCGCCGGCGCGACCCGATCAGCCTGTTGGTGGGCTGGCCATCGGCATCCAGCTCCCAGTGCCGGCCCGGGCAGGCGTAGGGCGAGTTGAGGATGGGATGCTCGAAGAAGGCGAGCGGCGCGTGCTGTGACATGGGGCTTCCTCAAGAACTCGGAGGTCGGTGGTCCGACCCCGCGTTGGCGGGCTTCAGCCGCGGCGGTAGACCTCTCCTCGATGCCCGACGCGTATCACCTCGACCATGACGCATTCGTCGTGAATCTCGTAGACGATTCGATAAACGCCCTGCCGCACCCGGTACAGCTCGGCGGCGCTCAGCTTCTCGCAGCCCGGGCCGCGCGGATCCTCGCGCAGACCTTCGATGCGGCGCAGGATTCGCTTCACGTCCGCCTTCGGAACGCCGCGAAGGTCCTTGGCGACCGAGGGCCGAACGCGCAGCTCAAAGCGTGCCATCGGCCTTGAGCTTGCTCAGGAAGTCCTCGTAGCTGAGCGCCCGCTCCTTCGCGCGCGAGCGCACGGCAGCCAGATCCTCCTCGTCCTCACGCAGCGCCTGGCGCAGGGCTTCGTTGACGATGTCGGACATGCTGCGCTGGCTTTGCGCGGCCTTCAGGCGCAAGGCCTGGTGCAGCTCGGGCAGCAGATAGACGGTGGAGCGGACGACGTCGGCGGTGGCCACGGCGGGTCTCCGAGGATGGGTGACGCAGGCATCGTAGCATCATGACGCTAAAACGTTGCGGGCCTTCTCGCCAGGTTCATCGCTTGCTCGCGACCGTCCGAGTGAAGCGCTCGAGCGAGACGAGCAACTGCCGGTCATTGCCGCCGAGGGGCTCGAAACCGTGATGGCGGTAGAACGCGGCTGCCTCTTCATCCTTGGCGTCGACGATCAGCGCGAAGACCCCAAGCTCCGATCGGGTGGCGCGAAGGGCGGCATCCGCGAGCAGGGCGCCGCCGAGTCCCTTCCCCTGGAATGCCTTGGCAATGGCGAGGCGACCGATCCGGGCGACCGGAACAGCGGGGTAGCGTGGGAGGCGCTTGCGCGAGTCCGGTGCCAAGTCACTGAGCGGCACGCTGCTGGCGGCCAGGGTGTAGAAGCCTGCGACTCTGCCTGAACCGTCTTCGACGGCGACATAGCACGCGCTGACGCGGCGCCGAACATCCTGGCTGGCGCGAAGCGCGAAGTACTGGTCGAGCGCCTCGACGCCGCACGAGAACCCGCTCCGTTCGTGGCTGGGGCCCAGGGGCTCCAGACGAAACGGCGCGCTCACGTGGCGTCGGCGATCAGGCGTTGCCGAGCCTTCAGCGCACGCTTCATCGCGGGTGCCAGGGGAGGCGGTTCGATCAACAACTCGGCGAAGCGTCGTTGGTCCTCGACGCTCAGCCGGATGATCTGGGCGTCTTCGATGGTGCGCTGCGCATCCTTGAGTGCGGCGGCGACCAGGAAATCACTGACGCTGCGGCCTTGCAGCTCTGCGGCGCGGCGGACGACGGCGAGCGCGTCGGGCGCGATGCGAGCTTCGACGCGGGCGGTGCGGGTGGTCTCGGATGTGGTCATGGCGGCTCTCCGTGCAGAGGGTGGCGTTATTGTACGTTGTTGTGCCGTACAAAACTCAGGTCTCCGGGTCTCGGCTCGACGACTGGCGGATGAAGAGCCCGATGGCGCGGCCGGCGATGGCGAGCGCGAACACCGGCAGCCAGATCGAGTACCACCACTGCGGCACGCCGATGCCCGGCGAGGTCTCGCCGAAGCGGAAGTCGTCCCAGACCATGCGCGCGCTCAGCACGGCCAGCAGCAGGAAGAGCAGCGCGACCGTCGCCGAGGCGAGCAGTGCCAGACGGCGGCGGCGACGCGGGCTGCCGCCGTCGGCGAAGAACTCGATGCGGATGTGGCGGTTGCGCGCCACCGCGGCCGAGCCGGCGACCAGCGCCAGCACGATCATGAGGAAGATCGAGACCTCCTCGGTCCAGGCGAAGGACTGGTTGCTGAAGTAGCGCACCAGCACGTTGGCGAAGGTGATGAGCGCCAGCAGCGCCATCACGATCACCGTGAGCCAGTCCTCGATCGCCAGCGGCACGCGCGTTCGCGCCAGCGCTGCGGCTTCGCCTGCGGCATCGGCATCGGCATCGGCCTTGGCCTTGGCGTCGTCCGGCGACGGGGGCACTTCGGGCGGCAGGCTCATCGTGAGGCTTGGGCAGAGGGGGAAGGGCCGGGGCCCGCGCCCAGCAGCGCGCGCGCTGCGGCGGCGATGTCGAGGGCCGTGACGCGCGACTGCGCCTCCAGCACCGGCGAATAGCCGACCGGGATGCGCGGCGCGCCCAGGCGGCGGACCCTGCAGCCGAGCGCCTCGGCGACGGTGGCGGCGACCTCGGCGCCGAAGCCCGCGACCTGCACCGCCTCGTGCACGACGAGCAGCGCGCCG
>JBDHRZ010000066.1:0-10572 GCA_039807845.1 Rhodoferax sp. | reverse complement strand
CGGATGCGCAACTGCTGCAGGCGCAGGACTTCTTCGTCAACCAGGCGCTGCTGACCGGCGAACCCTACCCGGTCGAGCGCCATGCCGTCGATGCGCCGCTGCCCGAGCAAGGCGACTGGGACGCCGAGGCCGCCAACGCGGTGTTCATGGGCAGCTCGGTGGTGAGCGGCTCCGCGCATGCGCTGGTGCGGCGCACCGGCCGGCGCAGCGCGATCGGGCAGATCGCGACCAGCCTGGAGCAACCCGCGCCGCCCACCGCCTTCGAGATCGGCACGCGCCGCTTCGGCCTGCTGATCATGCGCCTCACGCTGCTGCTGGTGCTGTTCACGCTCGTGGTCAACCTGGCATTGCATCGACCGCTGCTCGAATCCTTCCTGTTCGCGGTCGCGCTCGCGGTAGGACTCACACCCGAGTTGCTGCCAATGGTGGTGTCGGTCACGCTCGCGCGAGGTGCACTGCGCATGGCGCGGGCGCGCGTGATCGTCAAGCGCCTGTCGGCCATCCAGGACATGGGCGCGATGGACGTGCTGTGCACCGACAAGACCGGCACGCTGACGCAGGCGCAGATCGAACTCGCGCGCCACGTGGATGTGCGCGGCCGCGACAGCGCACGCGTACTGGAACTGGCTTACCTGAACAGCTGGTTCGAGACCGGGCTCAAGAGCCCGATGGACGATGCGGTGCTGGCGCACGAAACCATCGACGTGAGCCAGTGGAGCAAGATCGACGAGGTGCCGTTCGACTTCGAGCGCCGGCGCGTCTCGGTGCTGATCGAGCGCGGCCGCGAGCGCCTGCTGGTGCTCAAGGGCGCGCCCGAAGACGTGCTGCGCCTGTGCACGCAACTCGAAGACGGCGACGTGGGTGACAGCGACGGCGATGGCGAAGGCGCGGCCCGCGATGACCCCGCGCGCGCGCGCGAGCTCGATGCCGCCGCGCGGGCCCGCATCCAGGCCCAGTGCGACGCGCTGGGCAACGAGGGCTTTCGCGTGCTGGCCATCGCATACAAGCGCGCACCGGCAACGCTGGTCGACGCCGTGGTCGACGACGAGAGCGAACTGGTGTTCGCCGGCTTCGCCGCTTTCTTCGATCCGCCCAAGGCGAGCGCCCGGGCCGCACTGGCGGCGCTGGCGGCCAGCGGCGTGGCGGTCAAGATCGTCACCGGCGACAACGAACTCGTCACGCAACACGTCTGTGCCGAGCTCGGCATCCCGGTCACCGGCGTGCTGCTGGGCAGCGAGATCATCGCCATGAACGACGATGCGCTGCGCGCGCGCGTGGACAAGGTCAACCTGTTCTGCCGCGCCAACCCGCAGCAGAAGAACCGCGTGCTGCTGGCGCTCAAGAGCCGCGGCCACGTGGTCGGCTACATGGGCGACGGCATCAACGACGCGCCCTCGCTGCACACCGCCGACGTCGGCATCTCGGTCGACGGTGCGGTGGACGTGGCCCGCCAGGCGGCGGCGATGATCCTGCTCGACAACGACCTGGGCGTGCTGCATGCCGGCATCCGCGAGGGCCGGCGCACCTTCGGCAACGTGATGAAGTACATCATGATGGCCACCAGTTCGAACTTCGGCAACATGTTCAGCATGGCGCTGGCCACGCTGTTCCTGCCCTTCCTGCCGCTGCTGCCGCTGCAGATCCTGCTCAACAACCTGCTCTACGACCTGTCCGAACTGCCGCTGCCGCTGGACAACGTCGACGAACCGGACCTCGCCCGGCCGCGGCGCTGGGACATGGGCTTCATCCGCGACTTCATGCTGCGCATCGGGCCGATCAGCTCGGTGTTCGACTTCGTCACCTTCTTCCTGCTGCTGCACGTGCTACACGCCGGCGTGGCGGAATTCCGCACCGGCTGGTTCGTCGAGTCGCTCGCCACGCAGGTGCTGGTGATCTTCGTCATCCGCACGCGAGCCAACCCGTTCGCCAGCCGGCCCCAGCGCTGGCTGGCACTGACCTCGCTGGGCGTGGTCGCGCTGGCGGCCGCGCTGCCGTTCACGCCGCTGGCACCGCTGCTGGGCTTCACGCCGCTGCCGCTGGAGTTCTTCGCGCTGCTCGCTCTCGTGCTGCTGGCCTACCTGGTGCTGGTCGAACTGGCCAAACGCCGGTTCTACCGGCGCTGGGAGCGGCTGCACCCGGCGTGAGCATTGCGCCTCCCGCGCCGCCTCCGGCAGCCCGGCCATGACGCGGCCCGAGGCCGACCGCACGCCCTCGATTGCACCGCGCGCGAACCGCAGTGCTCAGCTTTCGGCCCGAGGCAGATAGCGCACCGACAGCACGCCCTCGATCGCGCGCAGGCTCTCGAGCACGTCGCGCGCGACGGCGCTGTCGACGTCAACCAGCGTGTAGGCCATTTCGCCGCGCGACTTGTTCACCATGTTGTGGATGTTCAACCCGGCTTTCGCCATCGCGGTGGAGATCTGTCCCAGCATGTTGGGCACGTTGGCGTTCGCGATGGCCACGCGAAACGCCGATTCGCGCGCCATGCTCACGGACGGGAAATTGACCGCGTTGACCACGTTGCCGTGCTCGAGGTAGTCGCGCAGTTGGTCGACGACCATCACGGCGCAGTTTTCCTCCGCCTCGCGCGTGGAAGCGCCCAGGTGCGGCAGCGCGATCACGCCCGACTGGCCGTGCAGCGCCGGACTCGGAAAATCGCACACGTAGCCACCCAGGCGCTTGCGCCCCAGGGCGGCCAACACCGCGGCATCGTCGACCACGCCTTCGCGCGAGAAGTTCAGCAATATTGCGTCGGCCCGCATCTGGCCGATGTTGTCGGCGTTGACCAGGTGGCGGGTCGCGGCCACCAGCGGTACGTGCAGCGTCACCAGGTCGCTGGCGCGCAGCACCTCGGTCACGCTGGCGGCGCGGCGCACCTGCGCCGGCAGACTCCAGGCCGCGTCGATGGTGATCTCCGGGTCGTGGCCGAGCACCTGCATGCCGAGCTTGATGGCGGCATCGGCGACCAGGCAGCCGATCTTGCCGAGCCCGACGATACCCAGCGTCTGGCCCGCCAGTTCGCGTCCGGCAAAGGCCTTCTTGCCCTGTTCGACCGCACGCTCCATGTCGCCCGCCTCGGGATCGAGCGCGGCCACGAAGCGCAATGCATCCGGCACGTGGCGCACCGCCAGCAGCATGCCGGCCAGCACCAGTTCCTTGACTGCGTTGGCGTTCGCGCCCGGCGCGTTGAACACCGGCACGCCGCGTGCGCTCATCGCGGGCACCGGAATGTTGTTGGTGCCGGCACCGGCGCGCGCGACGGCCTTGACGCTCGGGGCGATGGACAGGCTGTGCATGTCGGCAGAGCGCACCAGCACCGCGTCGGGCGCCGCGATGTCCTTGCCCACCTGGTAGCGCTCGGCCGGCAGCCGTGCCAGACCGTGGGTCGAGATCTCGTTGAGTACCAGGACCTGCAGACGGGGCGTCGATTCAGCCATGGCGGTCCTCGAACTCGCGCATGTAGGCCACCAGCGCAGCCACGCCCTCCATGCTCATCGCGTTGTAGATCGACGCGCGCATGCCACCCACCGAGCGATGTCCCTTCAACTGCAGCATGCGACGCTCCTCGGCACCCTTCAGGAAGGCGTCGTCCAGCGCTTCGTCCTTCAGCTTGAACGGTACGTTCATCAGCGAGCGGTCGGCCCGGGCGACCGGGCTCGCGAAGAATCGGCTCGCATCGAGGAAATCGTAGAGCAGCGCGGCCTTGGCACGGTTGTGCGCCTGCATGGCCTGCAGGCCGCCCTGCGCCTTGATCCACTTGAACACCAGGCCCGCGATGTAGATCGCATAGGTCGGCGGCGTGTTGAGCATCGAGTCCGCTTCGGCCTGCTGCCTGTAGTCGAAGGCCGAGGGCGTGATCGGCAGCGCCTGGCCGAGCAGATCGTCGCGCACGATCACGATGGTCAGCCCGGCCGGGCCGATGTTCTTCTGTGCGCCGCCGTAGATCAGGCCGTACTTGGCCACGTCCACCGGCTTGCTGAGCAGGTTGCTCGACATGTCGGCCACCAGCGGCACCTCACCCACCTGCGGCGTCCAGTGGTACTCGACCCCGCCGATGGTCTCGTTGCTGCAGATGTGCACGTAGGCGGCGTTGCGGTCGAGTTTCCACTCCTCGCGCGGCGGAATGCGGGTGTAGCCGCCGCCCCTGGCACTGGCAGCGACGTTCACCTTGCAATACTTGCCGGCCTCCTGGATAGACTTCTTCGACCACTCGCCGGTGTCGATGTAGTCGGCCGACGCCTTGCCGCGCAGCAGGTTCATCGGCACGATCGCGTTCTCCGCGATCGCGCCACCCTGCAGGAACAGCACCTTGTAGTTCGCCGGCACCGCCAGCAATTCGCGCAGCAGGCTCTCGGCCTCGGCATGGATGGCGATGAACTCCTTGCCACGGTGGCTCATCTCCATCACCGACATGCCCGAGCCGTGCCAGTCGAGCATCTCCTCGGCCGCCTGGCGCAGCACGGGTTCGGGCAGCGCGGCGGGGCCGGCGCTGAAGTTGTAGGCACGGGTCATCAGCAGGTCTTCCTTCGCGATCGGTTCATGAAGCGCGCCATTTTCGCCTGCGCGCCAACATGGGGTCAGGTCTTGCCTTTTGCCCCCAACGCGCGGGGTGGCAACAGGCAAGAACCGACCGCATCGAGACGCCGTACCCCAGGGTGAAGGATGAGGATCGTCCGCGGGGCTCCAGCAACGCCGCAGAGATGCCCTTGCTCCGCTATATTGCGATCCCCGGCGCGTCGGGGGCAAAAGGCAAGATCGGCAGGACCCGACCAGACCCCCGTGGTCCGCGATATAGTGGACTGGGGTCAGGTCTTGCCTTTTGCCCCCAAACGCGCTGGGGGCAAAAGGCAAGACCTGACCCCATTGACCCCCATGCCCGACCCCGTCTCCACCACCGCCTTGCATATCCACCAGTACCGTGCGCTGCAGCCCGGCCCGCGGCTGATCGTCACGGGGGCGGTGCACGGCAATGAGATTGCCGGCACCCGGGGCATCCTGCGCGTGGTGCAGGCGCTCGACGCGGGCGCGCTGTTGCTGCAGCGCGGCAGCCTGACCTTGCTGCCGGTGACCAACCCGCTGGCCTGGCAGCGCGGCCAGCGCAACGGCGAGCGCAACCTGAATCGCAATCTGTATCCGAACTCCACACCGCAGGATTTCGAGGACCGCATCGCGAACGTGCTGTGCCCCTTGCTCGCAGAGCACGACGTGCTGCTCGACCTGCATTCGTTCCAGGCCCAGGGCGAGCCGTTCGTGATGCTCGGGCCGCCGGACAACACAGGAGCGCTGGAGCCATTCGCGCACGCCCGCCAGGAGCAGGCGCTGGCGCTGCGCCTGGGGCCGCGGCGCATCGTGGAGGGCTGGCTGTGGACCTATGCGGAGGGCGTGCGCAGGCGGCTCGCGCGCACACCCGCCCAGGATCGCGCCGGGCTGCTGTCGACCGATCCGCGCTACGGCGTGGGCACAACCGAATACATGCGCAGCCAAGGTGGCTGGGCGCTCACGCTCGAATGCGGCCAGCATGGGGACCCGGCCGCGCCGGAGGTCGCCTGGCGCGCCATCACGAACACGCTGGCGCAGCTGGGCATGGTCGACGCACCGGCGCCGCAGCCGGTGGCGCAGCCTCAACTGCTGCGCCTGGCCGAGGTGATCGACCGCCTGCACCCCGAGGACCGGTTCAGCCGCGCCTGGGCGAGCTTCGACGCGGTGAGGCGCGGCGACACCATCGGCACACGCCACGACGGCACGCCGGTCCAGGCGCCCGGTGATGGCTTCATCGTGTTTCCGAATGCCAATGCCAGCCCGGGCAACGAGTGGTTCTATTTCGCACGGCCGGGCACACGGGCGCTCGGCGGCTGACGGGGTCAGGTCTTGCCTTTTGCCCCCCTATCCGTTGGGGGGCAAAAGGCAAGACCTGACCCCACCGCAGGCAGCACGAGCAGCATGCGCAGGCCACCCAGCGGCGAGGCCAGCGCCTCGATACGGCCGCCATAGGTCTGGGCGAGCGAGCGCACGATGTCCAGGCCCAGCCCGGAGCCGCTGCGCGTGTCGGTCAACTGCACGCCGCGCTCGAACATGCGCTCGCGTTCGGCCTCGGGAATGCCCGGACCGTCGTCGTCGACGGTGAAATGCAGTTCGCCGCCGACCTGGCGCACGTCGAGCACGACACGCGCGCGCGCCCACTTGCCGGCGTTGTCGACCAGGTTGCCGAGCATCTCGTAGAGATCCTGCGCCTCGCCCCGAAAGCGCCCGTCCTCTGCGCCGGCGTCGATCTCGAACGCCACGCCGCGCTGCGCGTGCAGCCGTCCCATGGTGTGCGCAAGCGCCTGCAGCGGGCGCAGCACCGGCGTGGCAAGCCCCGTGGCACGCACGGCCGCATGCGCGCGGGCCCGCGCGAGATGCCAGTCGACCTGCCGGCGTGCGAGCTGGACCTGTTCGCGCACCAGCGCGGCCAGCGGCGTGTCGTCCTGCCCGGCGGCGTTGGTCAGGATGGTGAGCGGGGTGTTCACGGCATGCGCCAGGTTGCCGGCCTGCGCGCGGGCCCGTTGCACCATCTCGGCGTTCTCGCGCAGCACGTGGTTGAACTCCTCCGCCAGTGGCGCGAGTTCCTGCGGGAAGCGCCCTTGCAGCTGGTCGATGGAGCCGGCGCGCACGCCGGCGAGCTGCTCGCGCAGGCGCTGCAGCGGCTGCAGCCCCAGGCGCAACTGCAACCACACCGCCAGCAGCAGGCCGGCGGCCAGCACGGCCAGCGCGAACAGCAGCAGGCGCCTGAAGCGCGCGATCGGCTCGGCGATCGATTTCTCGTCACCCGCCACCACCAGACGCAGCGCGGGCGCATCCTCGTCGGGCAACTCCAGCGTGCGCGAGACCGCCAGCAGCGGCTGCCCCTGGGCATCGCGCAGGTGCAGTAACTGGTCGCCTGAGCCCGCCGCCGGCGGCAGCGTCAGCGTCTGGTCCCACAGCGAACGCGAGCGCGCGATGGCGCGCTGCGGTGCATCACCGAGCCGGTCCACCTGCCAGTACCAGCCCGACAGCGGCTGCGCAAAGCGCGCTTCGCTCATCGCCCCGACCTGCAAACCGCCCTGCCCCCAGTCGAGCGCGCCGCTGAGCTGGTCGAGCTGCATCACGAGCTGCGCCTGCCATTGCTGGGTGATATGGTCGCGAAACAGCGCCGTCAGGCCCCAGCCGGCCACCGCCAGCGTCAGCGCCACCCAGGCCAGCGTGCCCGCCAGCAGGCGCCGGCGCAGCGATCCGGTCATGCGCTGGCGCCGGGCTCGACCAGCCGGTAGCCGAGGCCGCGCACGGTCTCGATGCAGCCTTCGGGCAGCTTCTTGCGCAGGCGCGCGACGAACACCTCGATGGTGTTGGAGTCGCGGTCGCCGTCCTGCGGATAGATGTGCTCGGAGAGCTCGGTGCGCGACAGCACCTCGCCCTTGCGCTGCATCAGTTGCTGCAACAACTTGAACTCGTGGCTCGTGAGCAGCAACGGCCGGCCGGCGACGAGCACGCGCGCCGCACGGGTGTCGAGCACGATCGGGCCGCAGCGCCACTCGCTGGTGACGTGCTCGCTCTGGCGGCGCAGCAGCGCGCGCAGGCGCGCCAGCAACTCCTCCATCTGAAACGGCTTGGCCAGGTAGTCGTCGGCCCCGGCATCGATGCCTTCGACCTTCTCCTGCCAACTGGAGCGCGCGGTCAGGATCAGCACCGGCATGCTGCGCCCGGCGGCACGCCAGCGGCGCAACACCGTCAGCCCGTCGAGCACCGGCAGGCCCAGGTCCAGCACGACCGCGTCGAACTCCTCCACATCGCCGAGGTAGTGCGCCTCGCGGCCGTCCGACGCCGCTTCGACCGTGTGCCCGGCCGCGGCGATGGCCTGCACGAGCTGCTCGCGCAGCGTGGGCTCGTCTTCCACCACCAGCACGCGCATCAGTGCCGCCCTTTCTGCCGAGCCCGGAGCACCTTGCCGTCAGTCGCGTCCACGTCGAGCTTGACGGCGCGGCCATCGGCCAGCAGCAGCCGGATCTCGTAGACGTAGCGCTCCTGCTCGCGCTCGAACTCCACCCTGAGCACCTGGCCGGCGTAGCCCTGCGGCTCGAGCCGGGCGAGCACGGTGGCCAGCGGAAGGACCTGCCCCTTTGCGAGCGCCTGGCGCGCCCGCTCGTGGTCGTCGTCGGCACGCACCATGCCGGTCGCGGCCGCCCCGAGCGACATGACGGAAAGCGCCAGCAGGCGGCGGCGCGAGAAATCGATGGCTTGCATGACTGCAATGTATAGCGCAGCGGGCATGAACGCCAAATGAACGCCAGCTTCAGCATGCGTTCACTGGCGTGCACGAAGAATACGGCACATGACCGGTGCGGTACCGGTCTTGGGCAACCAGGAGGTCTCCATGAAATCCACTACCCCCATTCTGTGCGCAGCGCTCGTGCTGGCCGCTGCGCCGGCGCTCGCCGGCGACGACTGCGACGTGCCGATCGGGCGCTGGCAATCACGCGCCGCGGTGCAGCAGATGGCGGCAAGCCAGGGCTGGAAAGTGCAACGGCTGAAGATCGACGATGGCTGCTACGAAGTGCGCGCCACCGATGCCCAGGGCCGGCAGATCAAGGCCAAGCTGGACCCGCAAACCCTGGCCGTCCTGCAGATCGAGCACAGGCAGCGCAAGCACGATCGCTCACGCGACCGCAAGGACCGCGCCGAAGCGGCCCAGGCGCCCGGATCCGGCGCCGGAGCTGCCCCGGTATTCACGCCGGGTTCGACCCCGCGCGCCCAGATCGACTGACACAAAGGAAACATCCCATGTCCAAACCACTGCTCACCACCATCGCCGCAGCCTGCGCGCTCGGCGCGCCGGTACTGGCCCAGAGCCGCCCGGTCACCGTGTCGGCGCAACTGAAGGATTACGGCGGCAATGGCGCATATCTCGCGGTCTATCTCACGGATGCGAAAGGCGCCTACGCCGGCACGCTGTGGGTCGCTGGCGGCAAGGCCAAGTACTACCGCAACCTGGCCGACTGGAGCCGCCTCTCGGCCGGCGATGCGAAGCGCCTGAACGGCGTCACCGGCGCGAGCGTCGGCGCAGGCCGCACGCTGAAGATCACGGCCGACCTGGCCGACGCGCTGATCGATGCCGGCTACGAGATCCGCGTCGACGCCGCGGTCGAGGACATGCGCGACAGCCCGACGGAAGTGCGTGTGCCGTTGACGGCCGCCAACGCCGGCAAGCCGCAGGCGGGCAAGCAGTACATCCAGTCGTTCAGCTTCCAGTTCCAGTAACCCCAGAAGGATTTCCCATGCCCTGGCGCACCATTCATCGCTGGCTCGGTCTCGTGGCCGGCTCGTTCGCCCTGCTGCTCGGCCTCACCGGCGTGCTGCTGGCCACCGACCCGGTGCGCGACAGCTGGCAGGCGGAGCCGGCGGCGAGCGACCTGTCCGTGGCGACGCTGGCACAACGCGCCTCCGGGACGGTCGCCGGCATCGAGGAGATCCGTCGGCTGCCTTCGGGCGAGATCGTGGTGTATTCCTTCGATGGTGGCGTGGCCCAGGCCGCGCGCATCGACCCGCGCGATGGCCGAGTGCTGTCCGCGTACCAGCCATCGGCCTTTTCGCGCTGGGTCAAGAACCTGCACCGCTCGTTCCTGCTCGGCAACACCGGTCGGGCTGCGGCCGGCGGCGTGGCGCTGGCCATGCTGGTGCTGTGCGCCAGCGGACTGGTGCTGACCGCGCAGCGCCTGGGCGGCTGGCGGCAATTGGGAGCGCGCGTGCGCGGCTCGACCCTGCAGCGCGTCCACGTCGTGACCGGCCGCATCGCGGTGGCGGTCCTGCTGCTGTCGAGCGTGACGGCTCTGTACATGAGCGCTGCCACCTTCGGCTTCATCGCGACCGACTCCGGCCAGGAACCGGATGTGGTCTCCACGCCCGCCGGGCAACCGGGGCGGCAGGCGCAGGACGTGGCAGCGCTGCGCGAACTGCGCGTGCAGGACCTGCGCAAGCTGTCCTTTCCAAGTGCCGACGACGCGCAGGACACGTGGAAAGCAGACACACGGCAAGGCGTCGCCTGGATCGACCAGTACAGCGGTGCGCAACTGGCCTGGCAGGACACGACGCCGGCGCAACGCATCCAGGACGTGGTGATGCTGCTGCACACCGGCGAAGGTGCCTGGCCCTGGGCGCTGCTGCTCATGCTCGCCGCCGCCAGCATTCCGGTGTTCTGGGCGAGCGGTGTGCTGCTGTGGTGGCAGGGACGCCAGGGCAGCATCCGGATCGACGGCAATGTCGCGCTGGCGCAGGCCGACACGCTGGTGTTCGTCGCCAGCGAGGGCGGAACGACCTGGGGTTTTGCCCGCACGCTGCAGCAGGCGCTGCGCGCGAATGGCCGGCGCGTGCACGTCGGTGCGCTGGAGGACTTCCGGGTCAGCGATGCCACGCGACACATCTTCGTGCTGGCCGCCACCTACGGCGACGGCCAGCCGCCGGCCCGTGCACGGCAGGCCGTTGCGCGCATCGCCAGCCAGCAAGCGTGCGCTGCACCGGTGGCGGTACTGGGCTTCGGCGATCGCCAGTTCGAAGGCTATTGCG
>JBDHRZ010000065.1:0-10645 GCA_039807845.1 Rhodoferax sp. | reverse complement strand
GGACTGCACGCCGCAGCAGGCGCCGCCGATGAAGGCTCCGCCGCCCCGCCGCAGGCGGCCGTGTCGGGCCAGGTCAAGAAACAGTTCGGACGGAGCATTCTTCATCTAAATTAACGGTATTTGGTCAGGTCTTGCCTTTTGCCCTCCAACCCATTGGGGGCAAAAGGCAAGACCTGACCCCAGCAAGGGATCGGCCGCACGTCGTCGTCCAGCGGCCAGATCGGGCGTTGCACGCGAGCGTACGTGATCTGGCGCGGGTCGTGGGGCATCGCGCCGCCCGCGTCGCAGTACAGCACGCGGCTGGCAAACGGCGCAAACGCTGCGTGGAAGTGGTTGGTCGATTTCACCACCACCATTTTGCTGCCGGCGATCTCCACGCCCAGGCCGGTCAGCAGGTCTGTCCCCATGGCCTGGGCGCGCTTGCTGGTCAGCACCACGCGGATGCCGTCGAACGCGATCGCGGCGCAGTCGCCCAGCGGGACCCGGGCGCCGGCGAAGGTCTGGCTGGCGTCACGCACGAGGCGCGTCACCGTGACCCGTGCGTCCACCGGATGGCCGGAGGAGGGCGCGGTCTTGCCGCCGAAACGCAGCCACAGCGTGGCGCCGGTGCCGGCCATGAAGCACAGGCGCACGGCCATCGGGTCCCACAGCGGGGCCAGTGCCACGTTTTCGATGCCACGCTCGATCAGGCGGCGCAGGATGAAGGTCGAGTCGCCGGGTGCGCCGCCGCCGGGGTTGTCGGACCGGTCCGCCACCACCACGGTGCCTTCCTGCTGCAGCGCGATGTCGATCGCCTGGTCCGGCCCGAGGAACGGGGACTGCGCGCGGCCGCGCAGCGCGAAGAACTCGTCGGCCAGCCTGCGCGCGAGTGCCTCGCCGGCGGCACGCCGGCCATCGGTGATGACCAGCACGCGGGCACCGAGTTCGGGCACGTCGGCGTAGGGGAAGCCATGCGCGAGCGAGATCGACAGCACGCCGTCGCGGCCTTCGAGCGCGCTGATCCGGTCGACGAAGCCGCGCATCGGCTCGCGCGTGGTCGGAAAGGTGTCGATCATCCGGCAGTCGACCACCGACATCACCGGTGCGATCTCGCCGCGGATGGTGCGTAGCACCAGTTCGACGAGTTCCTCACCGCGGGCGACGAAGTCGGTGTGCGGGTACTCCTTGAAGCAGATGATGATGTCGGCGTGCTGCAGTCGCCTGCGCGTGAGGTGGCAGTGCGGATCGAGTTCGACTCCGATCGGCACGCCGGGGCCGACGATCCCGCGCGCGCGCTCGATCAGGTCGCCCTCGCAGTCGTCGCAGCCATCGGCCACCATTGCCCCGTGCAGGCCCAGCAGTACCCCGTCCACCGGCAGCGCGGCGCGCAACTGCCCGAGCACCTCGTCACGCAGCGCCTCATGCGCCGCGCGCGACACCGGACCTGCGGGCTCGGCGAAGCTGCAACTGCCTTCCACCAGCGTCCAGCCCTCGGCCCGGGCGCGCCGGCGCGCGACCCACAGCGGGGCGGTGCAGAGCTTGGCGTCCTCCGGATGCTGCCCCGGCGGCGCGTGGAACGTCTCGTGGAAGCTCTCTAGCGTGGTGGGGATCGGCGAGAAGGTGTTGGTCTCGGTGCCGATCGAGGCGGCAAACAGCTTCATGGACGCGCTCCGCGGTGTTTCGGGTCTGCTGCGCCGCATTCTGGCGCATATCCGGTAGGTGGCGCGTACGCTGGCGCATGAGGCTGCCGTGGCCTGGTGCCTTGGCGCCACGGTGCGCAGAAGGCCGGTCAGCGGTTCAGGGTCGATCACCGGCTTCCGATGCGCGAGCAGGGATGCGGCCGGGCGCAGCCTGAACTGTCGGAATATTTGTCAATCGCGCTCGGGTGGCGCCTCGTGAACGCACGGGTCGCGTAACAAGTGTGTTGATATTGCATGGTTTCTTACACTTGACGGCGTTGTAGGCGTGAAATTTGCTTGAGTGATGATGTTCATGTCGATGTTGTCGGGTGAGGCAAGGCCGAGTCCGACGCCAGGGTGTCTGCAACCAAAGGAGAACGCGATGATGATTTCGATGTCCCGGTTTCGCACCGTGAGTGTGCTGGCTGTCCTTGCGGTGTCATGTGCCGGCGCGTCGGTCGCCCTGGCCGCGCCGCTGTACGTGAGCTATGACAACTTCAACTACAGCGGCACCGTCACGCGATATGACACCCTCGCCGACGCGCAGGCCGCGACGAATGCGAAGGGCAGTCACACGATCGGCACCGCGACCAATGGCCCGCGCTCGACACTTCCCGGCGCGCGTGACGGCCAGGTCTACGTGGCATCGGGTGCCCCTGCCTATGACCCAACCAACCTCGCGTATTACTCGACCGCCTGGTATTTCACCACGTTCCCGGGCAACGGCAACGGTTGGGGCAACCCGAACAACACCAACGACGGTTTCGTCCAGTATTACGACGACTCGGCCGCTCCGGTCGTCGGTGGCGGCTGGTCCAACGGGTACAAGACGTTCACGGTCACCGTGTCGGGTGGAGATGGCGACTCGTACAACTATGCCCGGCTCTGGCCGGCGCCCGGCGCCGGTGCGAGTGGCGACAGTGGCGGAGTCTTTCGCCAGTTCGATCTCACCCTGACCGCAGATTTTGCGGTGGCAGCCAGCCTCAACGGCGTGACGGGCTGGTACGAGACGGACGCAATGCCGTTCGCCGCGCTGGGTAGCGCCAAGGGCATCTTCCAGAACGATTCGACGACCAAACCAGACGCGAACGGTTTCTACGCCTTCGATTTCACCTTCGCTCCGGGCAGTTGGGCCGCTGACAACAGTGCGACTTGGGGGAGTACGAGTACGACGGCCGGATACAGCCCGGAAGCATTCTTCGCCGCACCGGCGGTCGTACCAGAGCCTGGCAGTCTCGCTTTGCTCGGTCTGGCGCTGGCCGGTCTGGCGCTGGCGCGTCGACGCAAGCGCGCCTGAGCCGTTTACGATCCTGTTGAAGCGCGAAGGCCTTGCGTGAGCAAGGCCTTCGCTGTTTTCGCCGGCACGTGAACCTGGCAGCAGTGATGCTTCACCGTCAACCGAACGACGTCATCATTCGAACACCGAAGTCCGGCAGTCTGCCGCACGCCAGGAGATGACCATGCAATCCGTCTCATTCGAGGTCGATGGACCGGTCTGCGTGATCGCAATCGACCGGCCCGGGCAGCGCAATGCGGTGGATGGTCCGACCGCCGCCGCGCTGCGTGCCGCCTTCCAGCGGTTCGAAGCCGACACGGCGCTTCGGGTTGCCATCCTCACCGGCGCACAGGGCTGCTTCTGCGCCGGTGCCGACCTCTCGGCGGTGGCGGATCCTGCGCGCCGGAACGAACTCGATCCCGAAGGTGGTGGCAGTGGTCCGATGGGGCCAACCCGGATGGCGCTTGCCAAGCCGCTGATCGCGGCCGTGGAAGGCCATGCGGTGGCCGGTGGCCTGGAGCTTGCACTGCTGGCCGACCTTCGGGTTGCTTCCGAAGCGGCGGTGTTCGGAGTCTTCTGCCGGCGCTGGGGCGTGCCGCTCATCGATGGAGGCACGGTGAGATTGCCGCGCATCGTCGGCATGGGGCGGGCGCTGGACCTGATCCTCACCGGGCGTCCGGTGGACGCGCATGAAGCGCTGCAGATGGGCCTGGTGAACCGCGTGGTGCCCTCCGGCCAGGCCATGGCCGAAGCGCGCCGGCTGGCGCACGCACTGGCCGCGTTCCCGCAACAGTGCATGCTGGCCGACCGCGCCTCTGCCTATGCGCAGTGGGAACTGCCGCTCGCCGAGGCGCTGCGCCAGGAGGGGCGCCGCGGCGTGCCGATCGTGGCGGCGGAGGGCGAAGTCGGCGCGCAGCGCTTCGTCGAGGGCGCGGGACGGCATGGCAGGTTCGAGGCCAGCTGACGGGGTGGTCGCCCGCTGACGGTGTCCACGACAGTGGCGCGGCTGCCGTGCCACCCTGGGTGCGGCAATCGCGCCGCGTTCACATGCGCAGCGCCTGCGGCGCTCCGGGCGAGGCGATCACATCGCACACGGCTACCCGCTTGGATGCCACGTAGTTGCTTTGCCACGCATGCGAATGACCGGGCCGATCCTGCTGCGCCTGCAGGGCGGCGCGGTCATTCATCCGTTGGGTGGTTGACGCCGTTCAAGCCGTCGGCGGGTTCCTGGCGGCGGTCAGCATGATCTCCACCAGCATGTGCGGTGATGCCAGCTTGGCTTCGACGGTGGCGCGGGCCGGCAGGTTGTTCAGGTCGACCCAGGCCGACCAGACCTCGTTCATGCCGTCGCGCATGCGCATATCGGCCAGCCAGATGTTGACCGAAAGAATGCGCGACTTGTGGCTGCCGGCCTTGGCCAGCAAGGCGTCGATGGCCGCCAGGACCTGCCGGGTCTGGCCGCGGATGTCTTGCGTCAGATCTTCCGCAACCTGCCCGGCCAGGTACACCAGCCCGCCGTGTTCGACGGCGTCGCTGAGGATGGCGTTGCAGGGGTGGCGCTGGATATCGTTCACGACAGGGGTTCTCCTTTCGGGTTGGTGAAAACGTTCAGGCTGGAAACCGTAGTTGGATCTGTCCAGTACCGCGTGCCGAGAGTGGTGCGCATGCGTGCATTGCGCCGTTCAGCTTGCACGTGAAGGACTCCGAAGCCGCCAAAGCACGCATCCACGCGTCCTGCCAGCCCATTCATGGCCTGCATGGTCCCGCCAGCAGGAATCGAACCTGCATCTGCCCCTTAGGAGGGGGCCGTTCTATCCATTGAACTATGGCGAGCGAGGCTTGGCAGTCTATCAGGCCGGGTGTGCCGGCAGGGTGCCCGCAGAGGTGGATCATCGGTGCCGTGCGTGAGGTGGCGGCGCGCCGCAGACAGAACGACGAGACCGCGCCCCGACGCCGCGCCCGCATCGCAGTCGGTCGGTTCGATCGGGGCGGACCCAGCGGCCCAGTCGCCCGCCGGGAGCCCGACCGCCTGCTAGTCGTAGCGATACCGCAAGATCAGATCGATCGCGCTCTTCTCGCCCGTGCTCGCGCGCAGCGTGAAGCGCTGGCTCAGGTCGTAGAAGATCGACAGCGTGCCGAGCGTGCCGGTCAGGCCGTGCTCGTAGGCGACGTAGAAGTTCTGCGACAGGCGTTTGCCCAGCGTCACGGTGGCCGAGCGGGTGCTGCCGGAGCCGTTGTCGGCGGCGCCGGAGAACGACAGTTCGTCGAGTCCGAGCCGGCTGGCGATGCTCCCGGAGTGGTCCTGGCCGCCGAGCAGGGCGAGTGCGGCCTGTTGCAGCACGGCCGCCTCGGCGCCACCGTTGGCGCCCGAGCGGCCCAGCACCAGCCAGGCCAGCTTTTCCGTCTCCGGCAGTTCCGGGTCGGCATACAGCCGCACGCGCGGCAGCAGGGCGGTGCCGGTGATCTGCACGCCGACGCGCTGGCTGAGCATGGGGCGGATCGCCAGCACGTCGAGCGCGGGGTTGTCGTAGGCGCCACTGAAGCGCAGCTGGCCGCGTTCGATTTCGAGCAGCTGGCCGTAGGCGCGGTACACGCCCCCGACGGTCTGCAGCGTGCCAGTCAGGCTGGGGGGCGCGCCGGGGCCGAGCGTGCCGGCGAGCGTCAGCACGCCCGTCATGCGGGTGTCGATGCCGTGGCCGCGCACGCGAAAGTCGCGCCCCAGGTCGAGCGTGAGTTGCAGGTCCGACTGCAGCGCAGGGCGGGTCGCGGCGCTGCGGGTGACGGTGGTCCGTGCGGCAGCGGCATTGGCGGACGCGGCCGGCTGGCCCGGTCCCAGCACGACCACGTCCTCGCCCAGGGTGGGCGCCGTCTCTTCGGGCAGGATGAACAGGGCCTGGTCTGCGGTCAATGCGCCGCGAATGCGCAGCCGTGCCTGGTCGAGCACGGCCTGCAGCGTGCCGGAGACACTCAGGCGGCGATCGGCGCGCGCCGAGACCCGCAGTGCCCGGGCCTGCGCGTCGATCTGCATTCGGATGGCCTGCAGCGGCGCCTCGCCCGCCTGGCCGGACGGCGCCCACAGCACGAAGCCGGTCGCATTGACGCTGCCACCGCTGGCGCCGCCGGCGCCTTGCAGGCTGAACTGCTCGATGTCGAGCCGTTGCCCTTGCAGCGACGCGCGCAGCTGGCCGTTGCCGAATTCGATCCCGTCGGCGAGCGAGCGCACCGCGACGTCGCTGGCGAGCAGGCGGCCGTTCCAGCGCGGCGCATCGCGCGTTCCATGCAGGGCCAGGTCGGCGTCCACCGTGCCGCGCACGCGCCAGCCCGGCGGCGCGAGCAGCGACCACACGCCCAGCTGCGGCATGCGCGCGCGCAGGCGCGCCTCCAGCGGGCTGCTCGCTGGCCACGACCAGCCGTCCGGATCGCGCACGAGCCGGGTGGAGAAGCTGGCCTGTGCGTTGCCGGCCCGTTCGCTGTCCCAGCGAAACTGCGCGGCGACACGCTCGCCTTCGACCTGTAACTGGAGCAGCAGGTCGCGCACGCCGGCGTCGATGGCACTGGCATCCGGCGGTCGGCCTGCGGCGCTGGGGCGGCGTTGTGCGGCGCCGCCCGTCTGCGCGGCGGCGCTGCCGGGCGAGTTGTCGGTGCTGGCTGCAGCCGGGACGTCGGCGGCTCTCCCCTCGCCGGGCAGGCCGTCGGGATGGATGCGCAGGTCGCCGCTGCGCCGGCCCAGGCTGGCGCGCAGCGCGATCCGGTCACCGAGTGTGAGATCCCACTGGCCGTCGAACAGCAGGTCACCACTCAGGCCGGCCGCGCCCGCATCGAAGCCGGCCAGCAGGTCGAGCCAGTCCATCGGCACGCCACGTAGTGCGCCCTGGCTGCGCAGTGTCCCGGTCGGTGCCGCTGTCAGCGTCGACGCTTCCCACGCCAGCACGACCGTGCCGGGCCGCGGGCCGTTCACCTGCGCCTGGCCTGCGCCTATCGCCAGCCGGCTCGCGGCGCGGGCGTAGTCGACGCGCAGCGGCTGGGTCAGCGCGAGGTCCCAGCGGCCGGGTACGCGCGGGTCCTGCACCTGCAGTTGCAGCCTGTGCAGCGTGGCGTACCAGTCTTCGCGCGGGTCGCGTTCGCCGCTCAACGATGCCACGATACGGGCCTGCTGGCCGTCGCGCTGCGCCTGTCCGCGCAACGCGATCTGCATCGCCTGCAGGCTGCCTCGTGCCTGCAGGTCGAGCTCGCGCAGCTCGATGGCCTGCACCGGTGTCTGGGATGCGGCGCGCATCTGCCAGCGTGGCGACTGCAGACTCGCGCTGAACGTGAGCGGCGCACCGGCCCCCAACTGAAGCGCCTGCCAGCCGCCGCTCCAGCGCGCGGAGGCGCTGGCGCTGCCCTGTATGTCGAACCCATCCAGCCAGGCGGGCGCCATCGGCAACCGGGCCATCCAGGCGCGGCTGCGCGCCGCATCGGCGAGCGTGAGCGTGAGCTCGCCGTTGCCGTCGAGCGCGCCGAACCGGCCTGACAGGCGGCCCAGCAGGCCTGGGGCCGCCAGCTGCAGCTGGCCGCGCGCACTGCGCGCGTCCGGCCGCAGCTCGACCTGGCCTTCGAGCGCGGCCTCTGCGGTACGCACGCGCAACGCGTCGAATTGCAGCACGGCCGCAGACCATCGGCCGTGTGCGACGACCTCGCGCAGTCGCAGGCCGCGCAGGGCTTGCAGGCTTCTGCGCCCGGCCGCGGGTTGCAGGGCCGCGTCGAACGCGATGGCCTGGCTGGCGGCGCGCGCGTCCAGCGTGCCATCGAGCAGCGGCAGCCGGTCGAGCCGGCTGTGCAGCAGCGCCGGATCGACGCCCTGCAGGGTGAGCTGGCCCGCCCAGCCGCGCTCCAGGCTGGCAGTCGAAGGCTCAGCCAGCGTGCCCTGTAGCCGGATGTGGCCGCCGCCGATGTCGGCGTTGAACGCCTGCACGCTCCATTGGCTCTGCCCCAGTTGCACCAGGGCGCGCGCGCTCTCCAGCGGCAGGCGGCCCTTGTCCCACGGTCCGGGCAGCCGGTTGACGAGGTTGACGTCGAGCTGCCAGTCTGCGCCGACCGGGCGCAGCCACGCGTTGCCGGTGAGCTGGCTGCGTGGCGCAACCGGCCACAGCGCTGCCAGGTCCAGATGGTTGAACGAGGCCCGCGCCAGCACGACCGGCTGCGCCGCCCAGGGGTCGATCTGTGCCGTCAGCGTGGCACGCATCGCGCGCGCCGTGGCCAGGGTGCCCGGTGCGGGCTGCAGTTGTGCCAGCAGGTCCAGCCGCGGATTGCGGCCTGCGAGTGCTCCGCGCACGGTGGCCGTCGCTTCCACGGCGACGTCGCTGCCCTGCGGGATCGCCGCCTCGATCCGGCCCTGCAATTGCAGGTCCAGCGTCATCGGGGCACGCGCCTGCAGGTCGAGCGTGCCGCGGTAGCGGCCCTGCGCGAAGTCGACCGATGCCAGCTCGAGTCGATGGTGCTCGTCCTGGAACCGATAGCGGCCGGCCAGATCGGACGCCAGCACCGTCGTGCTCGTGTCGATGCGCAATCGCGCGATCCGAAAGGGCAGATCCAGCGGGAGTGGCAGCACCAGTTCCGGCGGCGCCTGGGCTGGAGTCGGCGGGCTGGTTTCGTGTTCTTCGACCTCCAGGCGGGCGATCGAGAGTTCGGTGAATGTGATGCGTCGTTCGAGCAGGTCCAGGGGCCGCCATGCCAGTCGCAGGTCGGTGGCGCGCACGCTCGAGTCCCCGGAGCGCCAGTGCAGCGAGCCGATCCGCCCGCCGCCCCGGATGGAACCCTGCACGTCCGTCACGGCCAGCGTCTGGCCGGCCGGCAGCCAGGGTTGCAACTGGCGCAGCAGGGTCGCGAGCGACCCTTCGCTGCCGCTCCACAGCCAGACCGCGAGCAGCAGTGCGGCGGCGCTGACCAGGGTCGCTTCGATCAGCCACAGCAGCACGAATGACAGCCGGCGCATCGGAATTCGGGCTTCAGAAACTCAATCCCACGCTCAGGTGCAGGCGCACCTGGTGCGTGGCCAGGCCATACGCCAGGTCCAGTTGCAGCGGCCCGACCGGGCTGCGGTAGCGCACGCCGGCACCGACCCCGATCCTGGCATGCAGACGCGAGAGCTGGTCGGCCACCGCGCCGCCGTCGATGAACAGGGTGCTTTCCCATTCGCTGGGCCGGCCGCCCAGCAGGATCGGGCGCTGCCATTCGACGCTGGCTCCAGCCAGGTAGCGTCCGGGGAGGCCGATGCCGCCCGATTGCTTCGCCCCGATGCTGTTGAACGCATAGCCGCGCACGCTGGTGTCGCCCCCGGTGAGAAACAGTTGCGTGCCCGGCAGGCGTGCGTCGTCGCGTGCGAGCACGGCACCGGCCTGCAGGCGCAGCGCGATGCGCCCGGCGCTCGCGCGGGTCTGTCGCTCGCCATGCGGCGCGAGCGGCCACACGCCGAGCCAGTTCAGGCGCGTGCGCAGGTAGGGGTCACGCTGGCCGCCCAGGGTGAAGCCGCCGCCGAACTCGATGCCCAGTCCGTAACCGTCCGAGGGGTAGGGCAGGCTGTCGAAGTGCCGCTGCGTGAAGGCGTAGTTGGCGCTGAGCGTCTGCGCCGATTCGTTGAGGGTGCCCCCATTGGTGTGCGCGCGGTCGTATTGCAGGTAGTAGTTGCGGTCGATCTTCTCGCCCATCTGCAGGCGGCCGGCGCGCAGCTGCTCGCCGCGCAGCCGGACGTCGGCTGCGTCCTCATTCTTCATCTGGCCGAACACCTGCCACTGCCACAGGTCCGCGTCGGGCGGCGCGGTGAGTTCGCTCTGGATCGATTGCGTGTCGCGGTCGACCTGTGCCTTGGAGACCGCGCGCCAGCCGATCAGCGGCATCTGGTGGTTGGTGTGTTCCACCGACAGTCGCGGCCCGCTGTCGGTGCTGATGCCCACGCCCAGCCGCACGTCGTTGCGCCGGGCTTCGCGCACGGTGGCGATCACGGGTACCGCCTGGGGATCTGCCTGCGCATCGATCTCCAGCACCGCGGAATCGAAGTAGCCGCTGTCCTGCAGGCGCTGCTGGGCTTGCAGCAGGGCGCCCTGGTCGTAGGCGCTGCCCGGCTTCAGGCGTGCGATACGTTCGACCAGTTCGCGCGGGTAGCGCTCCAGCCCATGGATCTGCATCGGACCGAACCGGAATGCCGCGCCCGAGTCGAGCGTCAGCTCGAGCATCGAGTCGCGGCCGATGTAGCGCGGCGCCTCCAGCAGGCTGACGACCACGCGGCCGGCGCGGTCCACGCCGTAGCCCCACTGCGGCAGGCCGGCCTCCCAGCGGCGCGCCAGCTCCTCCAGCGTCGGCGCCGAGCCGTCGACCAGCGCGACCCGCGTGTCGCCGCTGAAGCAGCGCGCGTAGGTGGACTTGCCGAGCACGACGCAGAGCACGCGGCGCGGGATCCGGAAGTACTCGACCGTGCGGGCCAGCGCGAAGGAGTTCGGCGGGATGTCGATCGAGTCGGCCTTGATGTCGACGAACGAGCGCGGGTCGAAGTGCTTGGGGTCGACCAGCGTGTTGAACACGTTGGTGAAGACCTTGAACTCGTCGGCGACGCGGATGTCGTAGCCGTAGGACGACAGGCCGTACGAGATCGCGCCGCCGCGCACCTGGTCGGCGACGAACGGCTCGATCATGCCCCGCTCCTGGGCCATCTCCTGGATCCAGCGGTCCGACTTGA
>JBDHRZ010000064.1:0-10893 GCA_039807845.1 Rhodoferax sp. | reverse complement strand
CTTAGCGCTGACGATAGAAATGGTTGAAAAGCGGAATGCGAAATCTCGTTCCCAATTGCTCAAGCCCCTGTTCGCCCAGCACCTGCGCCAGGCGGGTCTGTACCTGCGCCCGGGCAAGCGCATCCCGGTCCCTGAGCTTGTCCACCACATAGCGGCGCGTGCGGTAGGCAAAGCGGCTGCGCCACATCGGGTGTTCGGGGTTTGCGGTATCGGCCTTCAGGTCGATCAGGTGTAGCAGCCCGTACACATAGCCCGAGGAAAGGCCGTAGTCGGTGCGCAGGTCGTCGAGTTGCCGTTGCATGGCTTCGATCGCCGACCACTGCGGCCAGCGCAGGCGCTCGCCGTACACCACCAGTGCGTTCTTGCGCTGGGAGACATCGGGGTGCGCACTGGCCTTGGCGTCGGTGAGCGCTTCTTCTGCCTGGGCTGCCAGGGTGTGCATGGGCAGCCCCGGCTTGGTCATCACCATGCCGGCAGAGAAGGTGATGCCGGGGTTCTCGGCCACGTAGGTCTTGAATTCCTTCGCCATGCGGGCGGCGAGCTTTTGCGTGCTCAGCCACGGGCCGATGAGGAAGAAGTCGTCCCCGCCGGCAAACACGGTGTAGGTGTTGGGGAATTCCGTGGCGCACAGTGCCGGCAGGGACACGGCGAAGAAGGCATTCATCTGGCGCGAGAGTGCGGCCATCTTGGCGAAGGTGGGTGACTGCAGACCTCGCTGGAAGAGCGTGCCGAGGTTGTCCACGTCACCCTTGAGCGTCATCAACGCGACCTGTCCTTGCCAGTTGGCGGCGTTGCCGGTGTCGTCGGTCCTGGGCTGGCGGTCCTCACAGGCGATGTGGTTGAGCGTCTTGCCGGCGCCATGCGCGACGTCGCCCGCGTCGACTTCGCCTTCGATGCCTTTGTACTTTGCCTGGGTCTGCAGATCGGCACTGGCAAAGTGCGGGACGTGGGCGTTGACGTAGCGGCGCGCGTAGCCGTGCCATAGGGCAGCGTCCGGGCTGTCCGGCAGGCTGAAATCCCAGCAGCGTGCCAGACTGCCGTCGCTGGCCAGGTTGCCGAATTTTCCGCTCGCCTCCTGTTCCGCGGTGAATGCGATCGTGTAACCGAAGATGGGCACTTCCAGACCTTGCACGCTGGACCCGGGGGCGAGGGCATCGCTGCCGCGTAACACGAGCAGGCGATCCTGGCGCGACAGCCCCTTGCCGATCTGGATCTGGTCGCGCGACAACGCGGCGCTGGCGCCGTCGGCGTCTTGCCTGTCGGCAGGCAGGCGGTCGTTGTAGCGGCAAACGCCGAATGGGTACTGGGCCGCAAACACGCGTGGCGCAGCGCCGGCCGTGAGGTCGAATCGATGAAGTTTTGCCCGTTCCAGGTCGCTGAACAGTTCGCTCATCAGTGCCTGGAAGCGATGGGTCGGTGCCTTGTCGAGGAAGTCGTTGCTGCTCGCGGCCTTGCCCGCCAGGCCGATGCCTGCCAACCCGAAGCTGTGCTGGAGAAACCAGGCGTTCAGTTGTTCGCGTACGGTGGCGAGCCGCTCGCGCGCCTGGGTTGTGTTGGGTGCAACGATGAGAAACTTGCCGGCCGCGTTGGTGATCTGGCTGGTGGGTGGCAACTGCAGCGCGTCCAGAATCTTGAGCGCGGCCAGTTCGCTGAACAGGGAAACCTGGAATGAGCGGCCGCGCAGCAGGCGCGCCGCGTCGCGCCGGGTCTGGCTGCCATCCGCGAAGATGAAATCCTGGATGCCGAAGAAGTCGCCCTGGATGAGCAGGAATTTCGGCGCGTCCCAGTCGCTGCGATCTTTCAGTCGCTGGACGGCGGGCGCATCGGTCTGGCCGTTTGCTTCGTGCCAGCGCCACAGCGCCACGGCCAGGGCGGCGGTGGCCTTGCTGTGGTCGTACAGCGAGACCTCGGGCTTGCTGCCAAAGGCCGTGGCCGAAGGAATGGCGTGGGTGAAGGTGAGCCAGGCGGTATCGAGATGATCGAGCCACAGCGGCCATTGCCTGCGGTGCGCGGCCGGGATCTGCTGCAGCGCCTGCAGGAACTGCTGCCACAGCATGGCGTATTCCTGCTGGGCAGGGCCATCCTGCCCGGGCTCACACTGCTCGCGCAGTTGCGGAAAGATGGCCCGAGGTGAGAGTGCCTTCAGCGGATAACGCCACTCGAGGCTCTCGAGGTTGTGTTTGACCGTCGATCGGTCGATCTGCACCTGCTCGAGCAGCGACAACAGCCGTGCCTGGTAATGATTGCGGCCGGTGGGGTTGACCGGGTTGCCTTCGCGTGCGGCGTTGTACGCGTCGAACGTTTCGCGCTCGAAGCCGCTCGCCAGGCGATCCGCGCTGGCGATGATCCATTGCAGGAATGTCTGCGGGTTGTGATGCGCTGCTGCCGCGTTGATCAGCGAGTCGGTGTCGCTGCCCGCCTGCAGGTCCTCGCGGTTCACGAACGGTGTCATGTCACCCTGGATCAGGCTGGGGGCGTGGCGTTCGATCTGGTCGAACGCGAGTGCGGTGTAGGCAGCGTGGATGTGGCTGTGGTAGCCGTTCTTGCTGCCTGGGGATGTAGCGTGCCACGGGCAGTACTGGGTCTTGTGCGCGTCCAGGGCCTCGATGCCCACCTGCACCCTGGCGCGCTCGGCGAACTTGCCCAGGTCGTGCAGGTAGGCGGCCAAGGCCACGCGGCAGGAGGCGTTCAGCAGGTGGGTGTCGTTCGCTTCACTCATCGCAGGTCTTTCCATGTGACAGTTTCGTCCGGAGCGTGGCCGTCTCGTGCACAGGACCGGGTTGCCTGGCTCGCACGACCGTTGCCCCATGGGCATCGAGCGTCGGCGACCATTGTGGCCCACTCCCGCCCGTTATGTAACATTTGGCAAGCTTGTCGAACCCCGTTCGGCATCAGGGAAAACCAGTAGCCCCATCGTATTGACCACGGAGGATCGAACATGCTCGCCATCGTCGGAGGCACGGGTCTCTATGAACTGCCGGGGCTCGCGGTCGACGAGCGCATCGCGGGTGCGACGCCGTTCGGCGCGGCCTCGGGGGAGGTGGTGCGCGGGCGCATCGGCGCAAACCCGGTGCTGTTCCTGGCGCGCCATGGCGCCGGGCACAGGTTGCTGCCGCACGAGGTGAACTACCGCGCCAACGTGTTCGCGCTCAAGCAGGCGGGGGCCACCATGTTGCTGGGCTTCTCGGCCGTGGGCAGCCTCGCGCTCGACATCGCGCCCGGCGATCTCGCGCTGCCCGAGCAGTATTTCGACTGGACGCGCGGCCGGCGCGCGGGCAGCTTTTTCGGCGAGGGTGTGGCGGCGCACGTCTCCACCGCCAGGCCGGTGAGCGCCGCGCTCGTGGATGCGGTGCAGGCGGCGGCGACGCGCTGCGGCATGTCGCTGCGCCGCGGGCTGACCTATGCCTGCGTCGAGGGGCCGCGCCTGGGCACGCAGGCCGAGAGCCACTTCCTGCGCCAGGCGGGCTGCCACCTGGTGGGGATGACGAACGTGCCCGAGGTCTTCCTGGCGCGCGAGGCGCAGATCGCCTATGCGACCGTCGGCCTGGTGACCGACTACGACTGCTGGCTGGACGACCCGGCGCAGCACGTGAGCGTGTCGGCGATCTTCGAGCGCTACGGCAACACGCTGGCCCGGGCCCGGACCCTGCTCGATGCGCTGCTCGGCCAACCGCTGCCGGAGCCGGAGCCCGACATCCGCGGCGCGCTCTCCAGCGCCATGGTCACGCCCGATGCGGCGCTCACGCCGGATCAGCGGCAGTGGCTGGAGGTGCTGCGGCGCTGAGCGCTGGTGCGGATTCGGTCGCGCCCGGTCGCCCGACGGCACTGCCTGATCGTCCGCGAATCGTCAGCCCGCGAAGGTCTACAACCGCCGCAGCACCATCCGGTCGCCGCTCAGCGTGATCTGGAAGTGCGCGAGGAAGCTCTGACCGAGCAGGGCCATGTCGGGGGCGGCGCCGGCCAGCCCGACGGCCACCTTGATGCCCGAGACCTGCGCCGGGCCGAGCGCGACGGTCTGGTTGTCGACGATGGCGCCTTCCATGACGCCGCTGGCGGTCTGGAACTGCGCGCGCTGTCCGCCCGACATGCCGGCCCGGCGGGCGAACTCGCGGCTGACCGTCACGTACGACGCGCCTGTGTCGACCAGGAACACCACCGGCTGTCCGTCGATGGAGCCGGGCGCGTAGAAGTGGCCGTCGCGTGCGCGCGCGATCGTCATCTCGCCGTTCATCGCCACCGTGACCTGGCTTGGCTGCATGAAGGTCTTGATGGCTGCGTAGACCACGCCCATCACCACCAGCCAGAACAGCACCATGACCAGCGGTCCGCGGCGCAGGCTGCGCGGGATGGCGGCGGGGTCGGGTGGCTGGATGGCCATGGGCGGTGTCGGATCGGTCGGTTGTGGCGTGTGGCGTGTGGCGTGCCGAGTGTCGCCGCAAGGACCGGCGGACGTGGGCGGGGGACACGATTGCCCCCTCCGCTCGACGCCGTCATCGGCGAGCGCCCGGGTCGGTGCCTGTGAAGACATGAATCGCGGGCACGATTCATGTCTTCACAGGTTCTTAGCTCCAGGCGAGTGCCTGCACGCCCGCCTGCGGCCCGTGGCGTTCGCAGGCCGAGCGCACCACGGCCAGCGCCTGGGACAGCACGAGCGTGCCGGCGCGGCCGAGTTCCTGCGCGGCGGCGAGCGCTAGTTCGATGTCTTTGTGCAGCATGGCCAGCGTGAAGCCCACGGCGCCGCCACCGTCGACCATGCGCTCGGCATAGGCGTCGAACATCCAGCCCGAGCCGGTGCAGCCGTCCAGTGCCTGGCGCAGGGCCGCTCCGCCCAGGCCGCCGGCGCGCGCCATGGCCGCGCCTTCGGCCAGGCCGAGCAGGGCACCGGCCATCAGGGTCTGGTTGATGAGTTTCATGCGGTAGCCGCTGCCCGCGCCGCCGCAGTCCACGATGCGCCGGCCGAGCCGTTCGAGCAAGGGCCGGCTGCCTTCTTGCGCGGCAGCCGCGCCGCCTGCGAACAGGGTCAGCGTGCCGGCGCGGGCTCCTGCGATGCCGCCTGTCACGGGGCAGTCGAGCCAGTTGGCGCCGCGCTCCTGCAGTTGGCTGGCCAGCGGCCCGGCCACGCCCGGCGCCGCCGTGGTCATGTCGATCACGTGGGTGTCGGCAGCCAGATGTGGCAGCAAGACCTGATGGATCTGGCGCACGTCTTCGGTGCCGCGCAGCATGGTGAGCACGTGCGTGCGGCCCTGTGCCAGTTCGGCCAGGCTGGTCGCCCAGCGCGCGCCCTGGTCGACGAGTGGTTGAGCGCTTGCGCGGTCTCGCGCCCAGACGGCGCGCGGCCAGCCGGCCGCGAGCACGCGCTCGGCGATGGGCCGGCCCATGCTGCCAAGGCCGATCCAGCCGACGCGCGGGGTGCTCATCAAGTCACGCTTCTGATCGCCATCGCTGCCTGGCAGGACCGGGGGCGCTGGCTGGCGCCCGATCGGCTCACTGCAGCGGGATGTTGGCTTCCTTGATGATCCGGCCCCACTTGACGGTTTCGTCGGCCAGGTGCTTGCGAAGCTGGTCGCGCGAGCCGCCCAGGGTGGTGGCGCCCAGTTCCCCGAGGCGCTTGCGGATCTCGGGCTTGGCCAGCACCTGGTTCAGGCTCTTGTTGAGCGTCTCGAGCACGTCGGCGGGCGTGCCCTTGGGCGCGAGCAGGGCAAACCAGGTGGACGACAGCAGCGCCGGGTGGCCCAGCTCCTTGGTGGTCGGCACGTCGGGCAGTGTCGGCGAGCGCTGGTCGGCCAGCAGGGCGATGGCGCGCACGCGGTCACCCTTGACCTGGCCCACGATGCCAGGAATCAGCTGGAACATCAGCTGGATGTCGCCGGCGATCATGTTCGTCGTCGCCTGCCCGGGGGCGTTGTAGGGCACGTGCACCATCTTGGTCCCGGTCTCGCGCATGAAGAGTTCGCCCGCCAGGTGCATCGAGCTGCCGGTGCCGGTCGAGCCGTAGTTCAGCTTGCCGGGGTTGGCCTTGGCGTAGGCGATGAACTCGTCGAGCGTCTTGGGCGGCAGGTCCTTATTGATCACCAGGATGTTGGGCACGTCGGCGATCAGGCCGATGGGCTCGAAATCCTTGATCGGGTTGAAGCTCAGCTTCTGGTACAGGTTGGGGTTGACCGCGAGCGTGCCAGCCCAGGAGAACAGCAGGCGATAGCCGTCCGGTGCGGCCTGGGCCGCGTTTGCCGCGCCGATGTTGCCGTTGGCGCCCGCCTTGTTGTCGACGATGACGGTGGTGTTGAGCGTCTTGGCCAGTTCCTCGGCCACCACGCGCGCGATGGTGTCGCCCGTGCCGCCGCCGCCCGGCGCGGGAACGACGATCTGGATCGTCTTGCCGGCCGCCGGCCAGTCGGCCGCCTGCGCGCCTGTGATCGAGAAGGCGGCCGAAGCCAGTGCCGCCAGGGTCATGTGCTTGAACATCTTTCGCATGGTTTCCTGTCTCCTTGCTTGCTGGTGGGGGTGAAGAACTCGATCCGCTGCCGGCCCGGGGCGCATCGCTCAGGCCAAGGGCTTTCGCGCCGCGCGCACGACTGCCTCGATGCGCTCGTCGCTTGCACTGATCGGGAGCACGCAGCCGGGCGCGATCATCAGGCGCCGGCCGTTCGTCTGCTGGAGTGCCTCGGCCACCTGGGCCTCGATCTCGGCCAGGCTGCCATCGAGCAGGGTGCCATGTTCGGCGACGCCGCCGACCAGCAGGCCGGAAAAGCGCTTCGAAGCTGCATGCAGGTTCGGTTCGGTGAGCCGGTCGTGCCAGTTGAGCATCTGCACGGGATACTGCGACAGCCGCTCGAACATGATGTCGTCGCCGTGCAGGTGCAGCATGTTGAACCGGGCCTTGCCCTCGAGCGCAGCGAGGATCTGCAGGTCGAAGGGGCAGCCGAAGCGCTCGTACTCGGCGGCGTTGAGCAGCCGGTGCGAAGCGAGCTGGGTGGCCAGGAACACGCCGTGCGCGCCGGCTTCGATCGCCTGCAGCGCGAAGTCGATGGTGACGTCGGTGATCACCTGCAGCGCGTGCTCGACCGCCTCCGGCGCGAGCCGCAGGTCGGCGAACAGCCGCTCGCTGGAGAGTTTGCGCGCGGTCGTGAGCGGGCTGAACACGGTCTGCAGCACCGGCACGCTGCCCTTGAATTCACGCGTGAACTGCACAAGCGCCTGGTTCTGGCGGCCGTAGCTGCCCTTGCGCGCGTCCAGGCGTGTCAGCCTGCGCCAGCCTTCGACGCTGTCCACCCCCGGGCGCACGCTCTCGCGTGCGCCATTGGGCGCGCCCTTGAAGGCCGTCTGCGTGCCCCAGTCTTCCACCCCGTACATGCCCGATGGCATGAACTTGACCAGGTCGAAATCCCATTGACGCTGCCAGCGCACGCTGTGCTCGGCGAGCTTGCCCGGATCCAGGTCATCATTGGGGAAGTGGCGCCACAGGGCGACGGGTGCGCAGTCGGTCGGCTGGCCCGCGATGGCTGCCTCGATGCGCTCCCAGTGGTTGAGGGTCTTCATGGTGCATGTCTCCGTGTGGGGATCGGCACGCCGCGGGCTGGGGCGGTGTCGCGCAACCATCCGGTGCACGGCAGGCCACCCGTTGCCCGGACGCGCCTCGGTGTCGTCCGGATCGGGCCTGGGTGGCAGTCTTTCATGATTCGACCCGCAAGGCAATCGGGATTTGCCAAGTGCTGCGTTTGTCGCAGCCAAAACCAGCCGGCCCGGCCGAGGTTGCCGGAACGGCCGGATCAGACCCCATGGGTCAACTGGGCCAACAGCGCCTCGGCCGGACGCGACATGCGCGCGTCGTCGCGACGCACGCAGATGCGCAGATGGCGCTCTGACCATTGCTCGCGCAGGCTCACGATCGCCAGCCCCGGCTGGCGTCTGCGCTGCAGCACCGAGCGTGGCACGATGCTGATGCCGGCGCCCGATTCGACCAATGCCAGCACCGCCGTGAAACTGGCCACCTGCACGCGCACATCCAGTGAACGTCCCATGAAGGCTGCCTTGCCGACCAGGAAGGTGTGGATCGCCGAGCCTCCCTGCAGGCTGATGAAGGGGTGGCGCAGGCAGGCCTCGAAGCTGACCGACTGCTGGCGCGCCAGCGCATTGCCCGGTGGCACGACGGCCACCAGTTCATCGTCGCGGTAGGCATGGAAGTCCAGCAGGGGGTGCTCCTCGTCCCATGTCACCACGCCCAGGTCGGCGCGGCCGTCCGCCACGGCAGCCACGATGTCGCGGCTCAGGCGCTCTTCCAACTGCACCCTGGCCTGCGGGTGCGCGCGCAGGAACACCTGCAGGTCGCTGGGCAGGTAGGAGGCGATGGCGGTGCTGTTGGCGAATACCGTCACCTGGGTCTTCACGCCACGCGCGTACGGTGCCAGGTCGGCGTGCATCTGTTCGAGTTCCGCCAGGCAGCGGCGGCAGTGCTCGAGCATGATCTGGCCCGGCCTGGTGAGTGCCATGCCGCGCGCCTTGCGCACGAACAGCGGCGCGCCCAGCGAGTCTTCCAGTGCCTTGACGCGCAGGCTCGCCGACGAGGGTGCGAGAAAGCAGGCTTCGGCGCCGCGCGAAATACTGCCGGTGTCTGCCACCGCAACGAAGAGCCGCAGGTCGATGAGGTTGTAGCGCATGGTCGGTCGGTGCTGCGGAAATCGGCGGATCGTTCGTGCTGCACAAAGCGTCACTTTGCCAGATCGCAATTGCGCCGCTCATGCAGGGATGAAACAATGAACCCGCTGGCCGCGCCGCCACCTGACACGCTCCCTGACACGCTCCCTGACACGCCACCTCGAAGGATGCCCTCATGACCAGTTCCTGGACCCGCCAAGCCATCGCCTGCATCGAGCGCGACTTCAATCGCACGTCCGACACCCACCTGTTTCCGCTGGAACTGCCCCGGCACCAGGGCGTGGACATGTACATCAAGGACGAGTCGACGCACCCGACCGGCAGCCTCAAGCACCGGCTGGCACGCTCGCTGTTCCTCTACGGCCTGTGCAACGGCTGGATCCGCGAAGGCACCACCGTGGTGGAGGCCTCCTCGGGCAGCACGGCGGTGTCGGAAGCCTACTTTGCGCGCATGCTGGGCCTGCCCTTCATCGCCGTCATGCCGCGCAGCACCTCGCCGGCGAAGATCGCGCAGATCGAGTTCTACGGCGGCCAGTGCAGCTTCGTCGACGATCCCTCCGAGGTGTATGCGGCAGCGGCACGGCTCGCGCGCGAGCGCAAGGGCCACAACATGGACCAGTTCACCTTCGCCGAGCGGGCCACCGACTGGCGCGGCAACAACAACATCGCCGAGTCGATCTTCAACCAGATGAAGGCCGAGCCGCATCCGGTGCCGCGCTGGATCGTGGTGGGCGCGGGCACCGGCGGCACCTCGGCCACGATCGGCCGCTACATCCGCTACCAGGGGCTCGATGCGAAGTTGTGCGTGGTCGATCCGACCCATTCGGTGTTCCACCGTTACTACGACAGCGGTGACGCGAGCGTGACGATCGAGCGCGGCTCGGACGTCGAGGGCATCGGCCGCCCGCGCGTGGAGGCGTCCTTCATGCCGGGCGTGATCGACCGCATGATCGTGGTGCCCAACGAGGGTTCCTACGCCGCCATGCGCTACCTGGCCAGGATGGTGGGGCGTCGCTACGGCGCATCGACCGGCACCGATTTCTACGGTGCGCTGCGCCTGGCGTGCGAGATGAAGGACCAGGGGCAGATCGGCTCGATCGTGACGATGGCCTGCGATCCGGGCGAGCGCTATCTGGACACCTATTACAGCGACGCCTGGCTCGCGAAGGCCGGCTACGACATCGCGCCCTACGAAGAGCAGATCCGCCAGGCGATAGAGACCGGCCGCTGGCACGAGATCGGGCAGTGAAGCGTAGCGACGCTGCCGGCGGGCATCATCGATAGCGCCATCCCGGTCGCGCTGCAGCAGCGGCGCCGTTGAACGTTTCGCGCCGCACGCCGGCTGCCGAGGTACCGCACGGCAGACCCGCACGCCGGCGTGTTCACCTGGCCCGGCGCATCGCCTGTGCCAACTCCGTCTTGCCCGCTTGTTCGAGCATGTCCGCTGCGTGCAGCCGATCACGCTCTTCGCGGTTCTGGCTCAGCTTGGCCTTGCCCTCCAGGCGCGTGATGGCGACCTTGATGCCCACGATGGCCTCGAGCATGCGATCGATGAACTCCGCAGGCGAGTCGCCCATCTTCCACGGTCGAGGTTCGGACGCCTCGTGGCGGCGCGTCAGGCGCGCCACCATGCCGCGCACGAACTTCTCGTCGTCGTGCACTGTGAGCCGGCCATGCGCATGGACGACTTCGTAATTCCAGGTCGGAACCAGTCGATGCGTTTCGTGCTTGCTTGGATACCAGTTGGGTGACACGTAGCCGTCTTCCCCGCGGAAGATCACCAGCACGTCCACTCCGTCCCCGCGCTGCCGCCACACTGGATTGGCCCGTGCCACATGGGCACTCAGTACCTGGCGTTGCGCATCGAGTTCGAACGGGATGTGGTTGGCGTCGAGCCCGTCGGGCGTGGACGTCACCAGGACACCCAGCGGGTAGGTCCGGATGATCTCGTGCAGCCGGTCTGCGCTCTGGATCAGGAAGTGGTCCGGGAGGTACATCGTCTGCAGTCTGCCGAAAGGTGGCCGAACCGGCGCTTGGTGTTCGTGGTGGAGACGCGCATCGTGGGGGCTTCGAATCACGACAGGCACCCGGAGGTGCCTGCACGTCGGGACTGGAATACGCAAGCGGCTGGCGGAGAGGGGGGGATTCGAACCCCCGATACCTTGCGGTACGCCTGATTTCGAGTCAGGTACATTCAACCACTCTGCCACCTCTCCGGCTTCGGGCGGGCGGATTGTAGCA
>JBDHRZ010000063.1:0-11013 GCA_039807845.1 Rhodoferax sp. | reverse complement strand
CCACGGTCACCTTGCTCTGGGTGTGCGTGCAGGGAGCCTTCGGCGCCCTGACCGTGACCATGAAGCTTTTTCCCGCCATCGTGACCATGCACCTGCTGGGCGGCCTGCTGCTGCTCGTACTGCTTACGATCCAGGCGCAGCGCCAGGGGCAGGGCGTGCACGGACTTCCTCCAGTGTCGATCAATGGCCGCACCCGGCGCCTGCTGTGGCTGGTCGCGGCGCTGCTGCTGCTGCAATTGGCGCTGGGTGGCTGGGTCAGCACCAACTACGCCGTGCTGGTGTGTTCGGATTTCCCCACCTGCCAGGGAAGTTGGTGGCCGTCGATGCGCTTCGACCAGGGATTCGAGGTCTGGCGGCCGCTGGGCATGACCGGTGACGGCACACTGGTGAGCTTTGCCGCCTTGACCGCCATCCACTACACGCACCGCCTGATGGCCTACGTCGTGCTCGCCGCGCTCTGGTTGCTGGCACTGCGCCTGTCGCGCAACCCGGGGTTGCGGCCGCAGGCGCGCTGGATCGCGGTGCTGGCAGTGCTGCAACTGGCCAGCGGCCTGGGCAACGTGGTGCTGGGCTGGCCCCTGCTGGCGGCCTTGCTGCACACGGGTGGTGCCGCGGCCCTGGTGCTGGTGATCACCTGGGCGCTGGCGGCGAGCCGCGCCGTTCCCGTGCATGACACGGTGGGCCGTGCGGTGGCGCTCGGGGGTCTGCGGTGAGCCGGCCGTGCAGCGCCGAATCGAATGACCCCGCCCGGCAGCCCAGGGGCCGGGGGGGATATCGCGCCATCCGTCGTGGCCTGCCTTGCCCAGCGCCATGCGCCGCCCGGGCGCGGGTGCGATTTCCATGATCACGGGCTCTGACTCGGTGCTGCGCCAGTACCTGGCGCTGACCAAGCCGCGGGTGATCCAGCTGATCGTCTTTTGCGCGTTCATCGGGATGGTGCTGGCCGTTCCGGGTGTGCCGTCCTGGGCGCAGGTCGCACTGGCGGCCATCGCCTGCGTGGGCATTTGGCTGGTGGCGGCGGCCGCAGCAGCCTTCAACTGCATCGTCGAACAGCACATCGATGCGAAGATGAAGCGCACCGCCTGGCGTCCGACCGCGCGCGGCCAGTTGAGCCGACGCCAGACGCTGCTGTTTTCCGCCGCCCTGTGCGCCGCCGGGTCGGCGCTGCTGTACTGGTGGGTGAATCCGCTCACGATGTGGCTGACCTTTGCCACCTTCATCGGCTATGCGATGGTCTACACCGTGGTCCTCAAGCCGCTCACGCCGCAGAACATCGTGATCGGCGGCGCATCGGGCGCCATGCCGCCGCTGCTGGGCTGGGCCGCCATGACCGGGCAGGTCGGACCCGAGGCGATGATCCTGTTCCTGATCATCTTCCTGTGGACGCCTCCGCACTTCTGGGCGCTGGCCCTGTACCGGGTCGAGGACTACCGCAAGGCCGGCCTGCCCATGCTGCCGGTGACGCACGGCAGCGAGTTCACCCGGCTGCAGATCCTGCTCTATACCGTGGTGCTGTTCGCCGCCTGCCTGCTGCCCTTCGTCTATGGCATGAGTTCCTGGCTGTACCTGGCGGCGGCAGTGCTGCTGGGCATCGGCTTTTGCCTGTACGCCTGGTGGCTGTGGCGCGAGTACTCGGACGCGCTCGCGCGACGTACCTTCCGTTTCTCGCTCTACCACCTCAGCCTGCTGTTCGCCGCCCTGCTGGCAGACCACTATGTATTCTGATACCTTGCGTGCCAGACCAAGAAACAAGCGCAGCGATTTTTGCTCTGGCACCAACATTTCGTAGCTGTTGGCTGACTTCTTCGACCGCTTCGCGCTCCACCTCCAGGTCCTGCCCATGTACCTTCGTCTGATGCCGCGCCGCTGGGCCGTCTTGCTGCTCGCCTGCGTCGCCTTGCTGCCCGGCTGCTTCGACAGCAAGCCTTCGTTCGTGTCCGTCGACATCACCGGGGCCGACTACGCGCGCGACTTCTCGCTGCCCGATGCGGACGGCAAGGTGCGCAGCCTGAAGGACTTCCAGGGCAAGGTGGTGGTGGTGTTCTTCGGCTACACCCAGTGTCCGGACGTCTGCCCCACCACCATGAACGAACTGGCCGAAATCCGCAAGGCGCTGGGCAAGGATGGTGAGCGCTTGCAGGGCGTCTTCATCACGGTGGACCCGCAGCGCGACACGCCCGAGGTGCTCAAGGCCTACCTGGGGAATTTCGACCCCTCCTTCGTCGCCCTGCGCCCGGCCTCAAGCGAGCAGCTGGCCAACCTGGCCAAGGATTTCAAGGTGTACTACAAGCGCGTCGAGGGCCGTACCGAGACCAGCTACACGATGGACCACTCGGCCGGCAGTTACGTGTACGACGCCAAAGGACGGCTGCGCCTGTTCACCCGCTACGGCATGGGCGTGGAACCGCTCACCGGCGACCTGCGCCAGTTGCTGAAGGAAGGTTGACCGGACGAGTGCGCGGCCGCCGCGTTGATGCGCCGGCGTGGCGCCCGCGGCCGACCGCACTCGCGGGGCGCCCGTCAGGCGTAGGCGGCCAGCGCCTTCCTCATCTTCTTCATCGCCGCGACTTCGATCTGGCGGATGCGCTCGGCGCTGACGCCGTACTCACGCGCCAGGTCGTGCAGCGTCATGCCGCCCGAATTGTCGTCGTTCACCTTGAGCCAGCGCTCCTCGACGATGCGCCGGCTGCGCGCGTCCAGCGTGCCCAGGGCGGTTGCGATGCCGTCGGTGGCCAGCACGTCGCGCTGCTGCGCCTCGATCACCGCGGTCGGTTCGTGGCTGGTGTCCGTCAGGTAGGCGATCGGCCCGAACGCCTGCTCGCCATCGTCCGAGGGCGCTGGATCGAGCAGCACGTCGCCGCCGGAGAGCCGGGTTTCCATCTCGATGACTTCCTCGCGCTTGACCTTGAGCGTCTGCGCCATGGCGTCGATCTGCTCCTCGTTGAGCGTCTCGCGGTGGGTGCCGGCGTCCGCCGCGGCGTCGTCGGATTTGTATCGCTGCTTCATCGAGCGCAGGTTGAAGAACAGCTTGCGCTGCGCCTTGGTCGTGGCGACCTTCACCATGCGCCAGTTGCGCAGGATGTACTCGTGGATCTCGGCCTTGATCCAGTGCAGCGCATAGCTCACCAGCCGCACGCCCTGGTCCGGGTCGAAGCGCTTGACGGCCTTCATCAGGCCGATGTTGCCCTCCTGGATCAGGTCGCCATGCGGCAGGCCGTAGCCCAGGTACTGGCGCGACACCGAAACCACCAGCCGCAGGTGCGACATCACCAGCTTGCCGGCTGCGGCCAGGTCGTTTTCGTCCCGCAACTGACGGGCGTACGCCTGTTCCTCCTCCTGCGTCAGCAGCGGCAGGCGGTTGACGGCGGAAATATAGGCATCCAGATTGCCCAGCGCGGGAACGACCGACCACGGGTTGGCCAGTGCGAGCGCATTGCCGGTGATCTTGGTCTGATGGGTCACGGTTTCCTCCTGTGCTGGTCTACCCAAGCGATATTAGCACTCTGTAGGAGAGAGTGCTAACGGAAAAGTTCAACTGACAAGCCACAGTGCCCAGTAGTACCCAGTCGTGACAATATCCGCGCAACTTCTGCTGCTGCCTGGGCGGGGGCGGCGAATCGGGGAGGGCGGACTGCTGGATGTGCTCCCGCCGGTTCAGCCCGCCACCGACACCTGGGCCAGGCCGGCGTCGACGATCAGGTTCTGCCCGGTGATGCCGTCGCTGTCGTCGCTGGCCAGGTACAGCGTGGGCCGCGCCACGTGGGTGGAGTCCAGGCGGAACTTCAGGCACTGCCACTCGATGAACTTGCGGTCTTCCTCGGGGTTGCGCCAGAGCTCGGTCTGGCGCTCGGTCACGATGGCGCCCGGCACGACCGCATTGACGCGGATGCCGGCGGCGCCCAGTTCGCGCGCCAGCGTGCGCGTCATGCCCGAGATCGCCGCTTTGGAGGTGGTGTAGCCGACCAGGTTGGGCCGCCCGCGCATCCAGCTGATCGAACCCATGTTGACGATGCTGCCGCGCATTCCGGCGGACTGCAGCTGGCGCGCCACGGCCTGGGTCGCGAACACCTGATGGCGCAGGTTGATCGCCAGGCAATTGTCCCAGTATTCGGGCGTCAGCTCGTCCAGCGCGTGGCGGTCGTCGCGTCCGGCGTTGTTCACCAGCACCTGGATCGGCCCCCACCGCTCGGCGACCTGCGCCAGCAGGGCCTGCAGCGCCGCGATGTCGCGTACGTCGCAGGCCTGGTAGAACAGCTCGGTCGCCCCGGCCACGCGCAGTTCGGCGATCAGCGCATCCCCGCCGTCGGCCCGGGTGCCGCAGAACGCGACCCGGCTGCCCTGCGCAGCGAACGCGCGCACCAGTTCGGCGCCGATGCCCGAGGACCCGCCCGAGATGAAGACGGTGCGCCCGTGCAACGACGGGTAGCGGGTGTAGCTGGTGTCGGCAGTGCGTTCCATGTGTCTCCTCGGCGAAATGTCCTGCAAGTCCCCTGCCTTGCGCGCGAACACCTGTCCCGTGCGCAGGGCGATCTCGTTCACCAGCCCTTGGGCAGGATTTCGGACATCGCCACGACGCGCCGCGCGTCGATGCTGCGGTGCGCGGCCAGCCCGGTGGCCACCGCGCGCAGGCCTTCTTCGAGCGTGATATCGGGCGCCAGACCCTCACGGATTGCCTGCGCGAAGCGCACGTGCTCGACGTAGGAGGCGCCGAAATGGTTGCCCATGTACTTGATGCTGGTGTCCCAGACGCGGCGCACCGACACCCCCTTGCCGCTGCTGGGCGTCTGCCCCCACACCTCGCGCTTGCCCCAGTCGTCACGCCGCCCGTAGCGCAGCGTCATCGAAGGCAGCAGCGACTCGAGCTTGCCCTCGTCGCCCACTACGGCGATCTGCTCGTTGTCGACCGAGTTCTCCGCGAACATGCACAGGTCGAGCATGGCGCGCGCGCCACCGGGGTATTCGACGATCACGTATGCGCTGTCCAGGATGTCGGGCGTGCGCCCGCCGTAGGATTCGTCCAGATGGTTCACGCGCTGCCCGCCCGAGGCGAACACCGCCACCGGGCGCTCGTGCAGGATCAGGTCCATCAGGTTGAAGTAGTGGCTGGTCTTCTCCACCAGCGTGCCGCCGGTGTTGGCGTTGAACCGGTTCCAGTCGCCCACCTTCGGATAGAACGGCTCGCGGTGCTCCCGGATCGCGATCTGCTGCACCTTGCCGACGGCGCCGCCGTGCGCCATGCGGATCAGTTCGGCCACCGGCGGCATGTAGCGGTATTCGTGCGCCACCCAGACCATTTTTGCCCGGCCCCGGGCGGCCTGCACCAGGTCCGCGCAGTGGTCGATGGTGGTGCACAACGGCTTCTCGGCCAGGATGTGCGTGTCGCTGCGCAGGGCATCGAGCAGGATCGCGTGGTGCGTGTGGTTGGGCGTGGCCACGACCAGCGCGTCACAGAGGTTCGCCGCCAGCAGGTCCCGGTAGTCCTCGAACAGCCGGGCCGGCTGTGGCAGCAGCGCCTGGCCCGCTTCGCGGCTGGGCGCGTGGTCGTCGGCGATCGCGGTGACGCGGCAGCCGTCGATCATCTTGATGTTCTCGATGTGCTCGCGGCCCATGCTGCCGCAGCCGATGATGCCGTAACGGATCGCCTGTGTCATTTCAATACCCGGAAGTGTTGACGTGCACCTTCTGTGCGCGGATGGAGGAGAGCACGGCGGCGCACTGGCGCATCATGAGCGCGAGGTCGGACGCGCAGCCGATGTAGTCGATGCCGATGCCGCGGTAGGTGGCCACCGCCTCGGGCGTGCCGGCCACGCTGCCCACCACCTTGCCGGCGGCGTGGCAGCGCTCGACCGCGTGCGCCATCGCCGCCACCACCTCGGGGTGCATCAGGTTGCCGACGTGGCCCATGGCGCCACTCAGGTCGCCCGGGCCGAGGAACACCGAATCCACGCCCTCGGTGCCGGCGATGGCGTCGACCTGCCCGAGCGCCTGCGGCGTCTCGATCTGCACCACCACGCTCACCCCCGCGTTGGCTACCCTGAAGTAGTCCGGCACGGTGCCGAAGCGCGACGCGCGTGTCATGGCGGCCATGCCGCGCACGCCTTCTGGCGGGTACTTGCAGGCGGCCACGGCCTGGCGTGCCTCGGCGCCATCCTGCACGAACGGGACCATCAGCGTGCGGGCGCCGGCGTCGAGCACGCGCTTGATCATCACCGTGTCGTTCCACGGCACACGCGTGATGGGCAGCATCGGCGTGCCGGCAATCGCCTGCAGCATGCGCACCAGGCCGTCGAGGTCCAGCGGCGTGTGCTCCATGTCGATCACGGTCCAGTCGAAGCCGACGCAGCCCAGCGCCTCGGCCATCAGCGGCGAGGCCGACATGGCGAAGGTACCTACCGGATAGCCCGCGCCGAGGTCGGTGCGCGCCAGCATGGTCTTGAACGGGTTGTCCATGGGGGTCCCTGTATGGCAGTTTCAGTAGATCACGGGTTCGGGCGTGGGGCGCGTGCCCTGCAGGAAGTCGAAGTCGCAGCCCTCGTTGGCCTGCGTCACGTGGCGCTGGTAGAGCCAGGTGAAGCCACGCGCGAACGGCTGTTCCGGTGGCTTCCAGGCGGCGCGCCGGCGTGCAAGTTCATCCTCGCTTACTTCGAGCTGCAGCGTGCGCTGCGCGACGTCGAGCGCGATCGTGTCGCCGCTGCGCACCAGCGCCAACGGCCCCCCGACCGCGCTCTCGGGCGCGATGTGCAACACGCAGGTGCCGTAGTGGGTGCCGCTCATGCGCGCGTCCGACAGACGCAGCATGTCGCGCACGCCTTGCTTGAGCAGCTTCTTCGGGATCGGCAGGTTGCCCCACTCGGGCATCCCGGGTGCGCCGACCGGGCCGGCGTTGCGCAGCACGAGCACGGTGTCGGCGTCGCAGTCCAGATCGGGATCGGCCAGCGCGGCGAGCATCTCCGGCTGACTGTCGAACACCAGCGCCCTGCCGCGGTGGCGCAACAGCGCGCGTGAGGCTGCGCTGGGCTTGATCACCGCACCATCGGGCGCGAGATTGCCGCGCAGCACCGCCAATGCGCCAGCGTCGCTCACGGGCTGCTCCAGCGGGCGGATCACCTGGGCATCGAGCACCTGGGCATCGGCGATGTTCTCCCCGATGCTGCGGCCGGTGACGGTCATCGCACCGGGTCGCAGGAAGGGGCGGATTTGCTGCATCAGCGCCGGCAGGCCGCCTGCGTAGTAGAAGTCCTCCATCAGGCGGTCGCCGCTGGGAAACAGGTTGGCCAGCACCGGCACCTGGCGGCCGAGCGCGTCCAGCTCGTCGAGGCCGAGCGCGACGCCGGCGCGCCGCGCCATCGCGATGATGTGCACGGCCGCATTGGTCGAGCCGCCCAGCGCCATCTGCACCGCCGCGGCGTTGTGGAAGCTGTCGGCGTTGAGCAGCCGCGAGGGCTTGAGATCCTCCCAGATCATGCCGACGATGCGTTCTCCGCAGTCGGTGGCCATGCGGATGTGCGCCGAGTCCATCGCCGGGATCGAACTGGCGCCCGGCAGGGTCAGCCCCAGCGCCTCCGTGATGCCGGTCATGGTGGAGGCGGTGCCCATGGTGTTGCAGGTACCCGGGGCGCGCGTCATGCGAGATTCGAGCCGCTGCCACTCGTGCGCGTCGATGTTGCCGGCCTGGTATTCGTCCCAGAACATGCGCGTGTGCGTGCCCGCGCCCACCGTGCGCGAGACGCCGTCCTTCACGTAGCGGTCGTTGAGCATGGTGCCGGCCGGGCAGAAGATGGCCGGCATGTCCATGCTGATCGCGCCCATCAGCGTGCCGGGCGTGGTCTTGTCGCAGCCCGCCAGCAGCACCACGCCGTCGCACGGCAGGCTGCGCAGCAGTTCCTCGACCTCCATCGCGAGGAAGTTGCGGTACAGCATGGTGGTGGGCTTGACCATCACCTCACCCAGGCTCATGGCCGGCAGTTCCACCGGAAAGCCTCCTGCCAGCAGGATGCCGCGCTTGACCGCCTCGGCACGCTCGCGCAGGTGCGCGTGGCAGGGCGACAGATCGCTCCAGGTGTTGATGATCGCCACCAGCGGGCGCTCCATCACGTCTTCGCGCCGAATGCCTTGCTGCTGCATGCGCTGGCGGTGTGCGAACGCGCGCATGCTGGTGTCGGCGAACCAGCGTCGGCTGCGTAGCTGGTCGAGGGTCTTGCCGGAGGGCTTCGTCATGGCTTGTCTGATGCAGTGCTTCGCTCTATTCGATACTTGCGGGTCGCCCGGGATGCCGGCTGCTGGTGCTTCATGGCTGCACGCGTTCAGCCGGCGGACTGCGCAAGCGCTTCCAGTTGCGCGATCAGCGCGTCTGCGACCTCGATCCCGTCCTGGGCTGCCTTGCGTTCGAGTGCGAGGCGGCGCGCACCGGCCAGGCGCACGCCGTCGTCGCGCAGCATCTCGGCGATCACGGTCTCCATGCGCTCGAAATAGCGTTCCGTGCCGGCCAGCGCGCCCGGGTCGATCACGATGAACGCCTGTCCGATGCGCGGCTGGTTGCCCTCGTCGACGAAGAAGGAACTGGCCTCGAAGCCGAACTGTGCGCCGATCACGGCGGTCACCAGCAACTCGACCATCAGCGCGAGCATCGCCCCTTTCGGGCTGGTGGCAGCCCCCACCGGCAGCATCGAGCCGAGCATGCCCTGCTGTGGATCGGTGGTGGGCTCCCCGCGTGCGTCCAGCGCCCAGCCCAGCGGAATCGGCTTGCCGGCCTTGGCGGCGACCATCAGCTTGCCGCGCGCCACTTCGGACAACGACAGGTCGATCATCAGCGGGTCGGCATCGCGCCGCGGGAAGATGGCGGCCACCGGGTTGGTGCCGAACACCGGGTGCCGGCCGCCGGCGGCGGGCATCGCGGCCGGCGAGTTGGCGAACGCCAGACCGACCATCCTGGCCTGCGCGACCGCCAGCAGGTGGTTGACCATCACGCCCGCGTGGTGGCTGTTGGCCACACCCGCAAAGCACACACCCAGTTCGCGCGCCCGAGCGATTGCTTGCTCGACCGCCAGGTCGCAGGCCTGGAACGCGAGTCCGCACCCGGCATCGACCAGCAGCGCCGCGCCCTTTTGTCGCGCCAGCCGGGGCCGTGCCGCGCCGTCGGCGCGGCCGTTGCGCAAGTGTGTGGCGTACTGCGCAACCCGGCTCAGGCCGTGGCCGGACTGGCCTTGCGCCTCCGCCTGCACCAGCGCGCGTGCCACGGAGGCTGCCATGGCGTCGTTCGCGCCGCAGGCCGCCAGTGCCCTGGTCGCCAGGTCGGTGGCCTGCGCCAGCGTGAGGCGGGTCACTGCACTTCCCTCCGTGCTGCGCACTGCGGGGCTGAGCACCTTGGGAGCGGCCCGGCGGTGCTCATGATTGCAAGGCCTCCAGCACCTTTTGCGCGATCAGGAACGACACGCGCTCGTTGGACTCGGCGCTCACGCCCGAGATGTGCGGCGTGAGCAGCAGGTTGGGGCAGTCCTGCAGGCGGGCGTCGGCGGCCAGCGGTTCGGTGTCGAACACGTCGATCGCGGCGCCTCCCAGGTGCCCGGAGCGCAGTGCCGCGGTCACTGCCGCCAGGTCGACGATGTGCCCGCGCGAGGTGTTGATCAGCACCGCGCCACGTTTCATCGCGGCGATGCGCGCGGCGTCGAACAGGCCGCGCGTGGACTCGACCAGCGGCACGTGCAGCGTGAGCACGTCGGATTGCTGGATCAGTTGCTGCAGCGGGACATATTGCACACCGCAGTCGTGGAACGCGGGCGCGTCGGCGGCGAGCATGGCGTCGTAGGCGCTCACCTGCATGCCCAGGCCGCGCGCGAGTGTGGCCACGGTGCGGCCGATGGAACCAAAACCGATGATGCCCAGCACCTTGCCGGCCGTCTCGCGGCCGTTGCCCAGCGCATTGCGCGGCCACTTGCCGGCGGCCACGGCTGCGCTGGACGTGAATGCCCCGCGCAACAGCAGCATGCTGGCCGCGATCACGTACTCGGCGACGCTCAGCGCATTCGCCCCGGTAGCCGGAATCACCCGTATGCCTCTGGCCTCACAGGCCGGCACGTCGATGTTGTCCAGCCCCACGCCGAGTCGGCCGACGACCTTGCAGCGCGCCAGCGCCGCCAGCAGGTCGCCGCGCACCTGGGTGCGGTTGCGCACGATCAGGACGTCCGCGCTTGCGGCTTGTTGCAGCATGCGCTGAGCGTCGTCCACCAGCGTCGGCTCGTAGACGACCGTGTGGCGCTCGCGCAGTTGGGCCACAGCGCGCTCGTCCATGAACTCGGAGATGACTATCTGCATCAGGCGCTCTCGTACAGGCGCGTGAGCACGAACTCGCGGTGCCCGAGTGCCTCCGCCGCGGTCAGCCGGCCGTTGGCGGTGCGCAGCATGCATTCGAGCAGCTTGTCGCCGGCCTGGTCGAGCGTGAGCTCGCGCTGCAGCAGTCCGGTGGTGTCGACGTCAATGTGCTCGCTCATGGTGCGCACGGTGCGCGGGTTGGCGCAGATCTTGATCACCGGCAGGATCGGGTTGCCGATCACGTTGCCCTGGCCGGTCGGGAAGAAGTGCACCGCGTAACCCGAGGCGGCGCACAGTGTGACCATTTCGGCGGCGGCGCTGCTCGAATCCATGAACCACAGACCCGGGTGGGTGGGCATCTCGGCCTTGTCGATCACGCCGTCCACCGTGCACTTCTTGCCGATCTTCTGGATGTTGCCGAGCGCCTTTTCCTCGATCGTGGTCAGGCCGCCGGCGATGTTGCCCTTGGTCGGCTGGCTGTCGGAGAGGTCGCTCGTCTTGTGCCGGTTGATCACGTCCTGGTAACGGTCGAACATGAACTGGAACCTGCGGCGCACCTCGTCGTTCGCGCAGCGCTGCGCCACGATGTGCTCGCCGCCGGTGAGCTCGGTGGTCTCGCCGAAGCACAGGTAGTTGCCCAGCGCATGCAGCTTGTCGAAGGCGTTGCCCACCGTCGGATTGGCGCCGCAGCCGCTGGTGGTGTCG
>JBDHRZ010000062.1:0-11199 GCA_039807845.1 Rhodoferax sp. | reverse complement strand
CATGCAGGCGCTGTGCGCGGCGTTCATGGAGGCGCTGCGCCGAACCTCGCGCGCGCCAGGCGCGCGATTGTGTGACGATTCGTGACGCCCGCGCCCAGGGCAGTCAGCGGCTCGGCCCCGTCGCACGTTACAGCCTCACCCGCAGCAGCTTTCGCGTGGCCCGTGCACGTGAACGGCCACGGGAGAAATGGACGATCCCATGACCCGCCACGACCGCGCCGGCAAGCGCATTCCACCAGTCATCGCCAGACCCTTCACCGTGTTCGCCCTGACCGCCAGCCTGTGCGCCCTGCCCGGCTGTGCCATCGTCCCGGAGACCACGAGCACCACCACCACGACCGTCACCGACGCGCAGACGGGTTCGACCACCACGACCGTCACGACGACGGTCGCGCCACCGGCGCTGCCGGTCTACGAGCAGCCCGTCGCGCCCGGCCCGGGCTACCTCTGGACCCCCGGCTACTGGGCCTGGGGCATCAGCGACTATTACTGGGTGCCAGGCGTGTGGGTGCTGCCCCCGCGCGTCGGCTTGCTGTGGACGCCCGGCTGGTGGGGCTGGTCGAATGGGTTCTACCGCTGGAACGTCGGCTACTGGGGGCCATCCATCGGCTTCTACGGCGGCATCAACTACGGCTTTGGCTATTTCGGCTTCGGCTACGTCGGCGGCTACTGGAACGCGGGGCAGTTCTACTACAACCGTAGCGTCAACAACGTCCACAACACCTCGATCACCAACGTGTACGTGGACAACAGCGTCACGCGCAACACCACCATCGTCAATCGCGTGAGCTACAACGGCGGCAGCGGTGGCGTGCAGGTGGCACCGACGCCGGCGCAGAGCGCGGAACGGCAACGCGTGCACGAGGCGCCCACCGCGCAGCAGGTGCAGCAGCACGACATGGCGATCCGCTCGCCCGGCCAGCGCTTCAGCCATTCGGGCGCGGAGCCCGCCGTCTTCGGCACCTCTCGCGTGGTCGAGCAGTTCGCCGACCCGGGCGCGGTGCGCTCACCGGGCCGGGCAGTGGTGCCGCTGGCCGCGCCAGCCGCGCCAACGCGGCCCGCACCGGCCATGGCGGCGGAAATGACTCCGACACGGCCCGCACCGGCGGCAGAAGCGACCCCGACGCGTGTCGCACCCGTCCTGGCCGCCGAGCCGGTACCGGCCATGCGTGCGCCAGCCATCGGTACACCCGGGGCCACCGAGGGCGCGCCGCGCACATTCCCGCAAGCGCAGCCCAGAGCCACCGAATCCGCGAGCAGCGATCGCATCGGGCAGGCTGACGCGGTACGCACACAACCGCGCGCCGCCAGCACGACGCAGCGTGCCGTGCGCAAGCCACACCCGCAGATGCGCCCACAGAACCGGTCCAGGCCGGTCCAGCGCGCCCGACCGAAAAAGCGGGGGGATTCCGAAGAACGCCGTTGAACCTGGAGCCCTTGTCCGCGCAACGCGCGCGAGCACACTGCCTGGGCCTCACAAAGCGTGAAGCGCGCAAGCATCCTTCCTACAATGGCCGCGCAAGCCCCACCGCAAAGGAAGGAGAGCCATGCTCGTCGAGCGCATCTGGACCGCCAACGCCTACCGTAACTACAACTACCTGATTGCCTGCCCCGAGACCGGCGAGGCGCTCGCGGTCGACCCGCTGGATCACGAGAAGTGCCTGCAGGCGGCAAAGGTGCGCGGCTGGCAGATCACGCAGTTGCTCAACACGCATGAGCACCAGGATCACACCGGTGGCAACGCCGCGATCGTCGCAGCCACCGGCGCCAGGGTGATCGCGCACCACAAGGCAGGCGGCAAGATCCCCGGCATGGATCGCGGCGTGCAGGCCGGCGACATCATCAAGGTCGGCAAGACGGTCGAACTCGAGTGTCTGGACACACCCGGCCACACGTTGTGCCACGTCTGCCTGCGCTCGCACACCGAGCAGCCCGCGCTGTTCTCCGGTGACACCTTGTTCAATGCCGGCGCCGGCAACTGCCACAACGGCGGCGACGTCGGCCTGCTGTTCAGCACCTTCGTGGAGCAACTGGCCACCCTGCCCGAGAACACGCGCGTGTATCCAGGACACGACTACATCGAGAACAACCTGCGCTTCACGCTGGACCGCGAACCGGACAACGGCGCGGCAAAGGACTTGCTGCCTACGGTCACCGGCCACGATCCGGCCCGCTCGATCGTCACGACGATGGCTCAGGAGAAGCAGCACAACACCTTCCTGCGCCTGGACAGCCGGTCGGTGATCGCGCGCCTGCGCGAGCGCTTTGCGGACCTGCCATCGGAGCCCGATGCGCGCACCGTGTTCGCCCGGCTGCGCGAATTGCGCAACGGCTGGTGAGGCCAGGACGCCGGCACGCGCGCAAGTCCAACCGCCCCGGTCGCTGAAACCATGCAGCACGATGCGTCACTGCGCCAGCGGGTGGCCGAATCGCTGCACGAGTTCGACTGCCAGTCCCTGCCCGCCGCCAGCCACGGCCGCGCGGCGGTGGCACTGGTGATCTCCGAGGCGGGGCACGGCGCGGCCTGGGGCAACCTGCCCAGACATGCGCAGTGGAACACCGACGCGGCGCTGATCCTGACGCGACGCGCACTGCACCTGCGCCGCCACGCCAACCAGTGGGCGCTGCCCGGCGGTCGCATCGAACCCGACGAGACGCCCGAGCAGGCCGCCCTGCGCGAGTTGCGCGAGGAGGTCGCACTCGAACTGCCGCCGGAGGCCGTGCTGGGACGCCTGGACGACTTCTCGACCCGCTCGGGTTTCGCGATCACGCCAGTGGTGCTGTGGGCCGGCGACGCGCGCAGCATGCAGGCCAACCCGCAGGAGGTCGCCTCGATCCACCGCATCGGGCTCGACGAATTCCTGCGCCCCGATGCCCCGATCCTCGACCACGGCGTGCACGCCCATCCGGTGCTGCGCATGCCGGTCGGGGACCAGTGGATCGCTGCACCCACGGCCGCCTTCCTCTACCAGTTCCGCGAAGTCTGTCTGCTCGGGCGCGTCACCCGGGTCGCGCACTTCGAACAACCCGACTTCGCCTGGCGCTGAGGCAGACACCCGCAAACGGCCGTGCGGCCCGCCAGCAGCGCCGCCGCGCCGCTCAGCCTTCGAACGCGATGGCGCCGCCGACCAAGGTCCAGCGCACCCGGCCCGGCAGGGCATGGCCAGCAAACGGCGTGTGCTTGCCCTGGCTGCGCAGTCGCTGCGCATCGACGATCGACTCGGGACGCGGGTCGTAGACGCACAGGTCGGCCACGGCCCCGCTGGCAAGACGACCGCTGCCGCTGCCAGCCACGCCGTTCGCGCCCGCCAGGATATCGGCCGGCGCGCTGGTGAGCACCTGCAGCGCACGGCGGCGCGCGATGGCGTCCTCGGCCGACCACTTGAGCGCCATGCCCAGCAGCAGTTCCACCGCGCTGGCGCCGGCTTCGCTTTCGGCAAACGGCAGGTCTTTCTGGTTCCGGTCCACCGGGCTGTGGTCGGACACCAGCGCATCGATGGTGCCGTCCTGCAGCGCATGCCGGATCGCGTCGCGGTCGCGCTGCTGGCGCAACGGCGGCAACAGGTGCGCGCAGCTGTCGAAGTAGCCGATGTCGGTATCGATCAGGTGCAGCGAATGGATGCTCACGTCGCAACTCAGCGGCAGGCCCTCGGCCTTGGCCTGGCGCACCAGGTCCAACCCGGCGGCGCTGCTCATGCGGCACAGATGCACGCGCGCACCGCTGGCGCGCATCAGCTCGACGATGCCGTGCACGGCGATGGTCTCGGCGGCCACCGGGATGCCGGGCAGGCCCATGCGGGTGGCCAGCGCACCGCTGGCGGCCACGCCCTTGCCCAGGTCGCGGTCCTGCGGCCGCAGCCAGACCGTATAGCCGAAGGTGCTGGCGTACTGCAGTGCGCGCAACAGCACCTGCAGGTTGGGCAGCGCCACGTCGCCCTGGCCGAATCCGACGCAGCCGGCCTGCGTGAGGGAAGCCATCTCGGTGAGCACCTCGCCGCGCAGGCCGCGCGTGAGGGCACCGAGCGGAAACACCCGGCACTGGTGCAGTTTCTCGGAGCGAAAGCGCAGCATCTCGACCAGCCCCGGCTCGTCGAGTACCGGATCGGTATCGGGCGGGCAGACCAGGCTGGTGACGCCGCCGGCCACCGCCGCGGCCATCTCCGACTGCAGCATGCGCGCATGCTCGTGGCCCGGCTCGCGCAGGCGCACCGACAGGTCCACCAGCCCCGGCATGACGACACAGTGCCGGGCATCGATCGTCCGGCTCGGATGGAAGTCCGCCGGCGCTGCGCCGACGGCGACGACGCGGCCGGCCGCGATGGCGACGTCGGCCAGTTGCTCGAACCCGCTGGCCGGGTCGATCACGGTGCCGCCCTGGATCAGGATCTTCATCGCTGGCCCTCGTTGCCGGCCACCAGGCTCATGACCGCCATGCGCACCGCGATGCCGAACGTCACCTGCGGCAGGATCACGCTTTGGGCGCCGTCGACCACGGCCGAGTCGATCTCGACGCCTCGATTGATCGGCCCGGGATGCATCACGATCGCGTCCGGCCGGGCCCACTGCAGCCGCTCGGGCGTGAGGCCGTAGCTCATGAAGTACTCCTGCGCCGATGGCAGCAGGGCGCCGCTCATGCGCTCATTCTGCAGCCGCAGCATGATCACGACATCGCAGTCGCGCAGCCCTTCGCGCAGATCGTGGCAGACGCGCACGCCCATCTGCGCGAAGTCCACCGGCACCAGCGTCCTGGGGCCGACCACGCGCACCTCGGCCGCGCCCAGCGTGATCAGGCCGTGAATGTCGGAGCGCGCCACGCGCGAATGCAGCACGTCGCCGACGATGGCCACCACCAGGTTGGAGAAGTCCTTCTTGTAGTGGCGGATCGTGTACATGTCCAGCAGGCCCTGGGTCGGGTGCGCATGGCGCCCGTCGCCGGCGTTGATCACGTGCACGTGCGGCGCCACGTGCTGGGCGATCAGGTAGGGGGCGCCGGACTCGCTGTGACGCACCACGAAGATGTCCGCCGCCATTGCGCTCAGGTTGGCCACCGTGTCGAGCAGCGACTCGCCCTTGGAGGCCGAGGAGCGCGCGATGTCCAGGTTGATCACGTCCGCGCTCAGGCGCTTGGCGGCGATCTCGAACGTGGTGCGGGTGCGCGTCGAGTTCTCGAAGAACAGGTTGAACACGCTGCGCCCGCGCAGCAGCGGCACCTTCTTGACCTCGCGGTCGTTCACCCCGACGAAGTTCTGCGCAGTGTCGAGCACCTGGCGCACGATGGCCGGCGGCAGGCCCTCGATCGACAGCAGGTGGATCAGTTCACCGTGCCGGTTGAGCTGGGGATTACGTCGCTGCGACACCTTGACTTCCTTCTGCCGCCAACGCTCACGCACGGTCCTTGATGACGATCGACAGTTCGCCGGCCACGTCGCGACGCAGCGCGACCGACTGGTCGGCGTCCAGCGCGATGCGCAGCGCCGCGACATCGGCCTGGAACGGCAGTTCGCGGCCGGCGCGGTCGATCAGCACCGCCAGCGCGACGCTGCCCGGGCGGCCGTAGTCGTACAACTCGTTGATCACGGCACGGATGGTGCGGCCGGTGTAGAGCACGTCGTCGACGATGATGATGTGCGCGCCATGCACGTCGAAGTCGAGCCGGGTCGGCTCGCGCGCAGACAGCCCGCGCTGGGCGAAATCGTCGCGGTGCATGGCCGAGGACAGCACGCCGTGCTGCCCCGGCAGTTTCAGGTCGGCCTGCAAGCGCTCGGCCAGCCAGGCGCCGCCGGTGGCCACGCCGACCAGGTGGGTGTCTTCGCGGCACAACGCGCGCACCCCGTGCAGCAGGGCCTGGTACAGCGCCGGCACATCGCGCACCGCGCGCTCGGCCTGTTGCAGACCGACGGCGACATCGCGGGCGCTGGCATGCGTCATGACAGGCCGCGCAGGAATTGCTCGAGGATGATGCAGGCCGCACCGGCATCCGGATCGCGCGCGCCCTCCTGCAGCGCCTCGGTGGTGCTGTAGCGCTCGTCGACCTCGAACACCGGCAGACCGAAGCGCGTCTGCAGTGCCCGCGCGAACCGGCGTGCCAGCGCGGTGTTCGCATGCGCGGCGCCATCGGGGTGGAACGGCACGCCGACCACCAGCCCTTGCGGCTCCCACTGCGCGATCTGCACGCCGACGCGATCGAGCCGCCGGCGCGCCTCGCGCGCGTCGATGGTCGGCAGCGGCCGGGCCCGGCCCAACAGGCGCGTGCCGTAGGCCACGCCGGTGCGCCGGGGCCCGAAGTCCAGCGCCAGGAAACTCTCCAGCGACGCCGGCTGCGCCACGCCGTGCGCGATCGGCTCGGTGCCTGCAGTCATATGAGTCGCAGGCTCAGGCATGCCCCGCCTGCGGCGACAGCATCCAGACCTGCAGGCCGAGCAACTGCAGCGCGCGCTCGTAGCGCTGCTCCACCGGGGTGTCGAAGATGACGCTCAGATCGGCGTCCACCGTCAGCCAGCTGTTGTCGCCGAGTTCGGACTCGAGCTGGCCTTCTCCCCAGGCGGAATAGCCCAGCGAAACCAGCACCCGGCGCGGGCCGTTGCCGGTGGACAGTGCCTCGAGCACGTCCTTGGAAGTGGTCATCTCCAGGCCGCCTGGAATCGACATGGTGGACGCGTAGACCGGCTCCTCGGGCTTGTCGGCATCTGCGAAGAACGGCTCGTGCAGCACGAAGCCACGATCGGTCTGCACCGGGCCACCCTGGAACACCGGCAACTGCTGCAGGTCGTCCCGGCCCAGCGGCAACTGGACCTTCTCGAACAGTCCCTTGAGATTGATGTCGCTGGGCTTGTTGATCACCAAGCCGAGCGCGCCGCGTTCACTGTGCTCGCAGACGTAGACCACGCTGCGCGCGAACACCGCGTCCGACAGCCCTGGCATGGCGATCAGGAAGTGATGCGTCAGGTTGAACGGCGCGGGGTCCGATGACATATTGGAATTCTAGGCGCAGACACGACAGCAGGGACAGGCGCGGCGAGAATGCGCCGCGCGGGCGAGGACCGATGCAGACCCTGCGACCCGATGAACCACAGGCGCAGGCTCAGAGCCTGTGAAGATATGAATCGTGCCCGCGCCGGGGTGCCATAGGGTGCTGAGCAAGGCGCGGTGCGCAGCCCGGGCTGGCCGCCCGGGCAAGCGCCGCAACGCCGCGCAGCGCCCTATGGCACCCCGGCCCTTCGGGTGGGGTCCCAGAAAGGGCCCACTCGTCGTTGCAAGGCCTCGCCGGGGCCCCACCCCGGCTGCGCCTTGCGCCTAGATTGGGCCCTTTCTGGGACCCCACGCGGGCACGATTCATATCTTCACAGGCTCTCAGGCGCCAAGGCGCGCTTCTTCCATGAGGTGAGCGATGCCCATCTGGCGCGCATCATCCAAGTCGACCTGAAGTCCGATTTGTTCACCTACGCCATCGACGAGGCAGCGCTGGCACGGGCGCAGCTGATGGACGGCAAGCTGATGCTGGTGACCAACGTGCAGGACATGGCCGCCGACGAGGTGGTGCGGCGCTACAAGGCGCTGGCCGACATCGAGCGCGGTTTCAAGGTGCTGGAGTCCGAGATCGAGATCGTCCCGGTGTTCCACCGCCTGCCCGAGCGCATCAAGGCCCACGCCAGCATCTGCTTCATGGCGCTTGTCCTGTACCGCGTCATGCGTCAGCGATTGAAGCTCGCCGGCAGCGCCCTCTCACCCGAAGCCGCCTTGGCCGACCTGCGTCGTATCCAGCGCCACACCGTCAGCATTGACAACTGCGCCCCAATCCACGGCGTGTCCACTGTTCAACCCCGCCAGGCCTACGCACTGGCCGCACTGCGCATCAAGAAGCCCTCCATCGACACCCACCTGACGCTGCCGTAGTGGCAATTTCGAAGGCCTGATCTATACGGATCAAGCACTTACGGCGGCTGGTGTCGAACTCGGGAGCCAGCGTCCTCGTGGCTGCGAGCACTTGACGCCGGGCGTTCGCCTTGGCGTGCTCGGGGGCGTCCGTCTCGGAGAGCCAACAGCCAAGTCCTGTCATGCTTCCTTGCGTAGAGCCTGCAGCCGTTTTGAGTCGTGCTCCCTTGCGCAGACCTGGCGGCCGCTTTGTGTCGTCCTCACTTGCGCGGAACTGGCAATCGCGTCGCGCCCACTTTGTCCAACGGACGGACATGCGCGCTGCGACGTGAACACCGCGACTCCCCAATCCGGTATCCTAGGGGCTCCTCCACTTCAGTGTCACGGCAGTGTCCGATCCCCACCCTGAGCGCCCGTTGCCCGCGAAGGAAGACAAGCGCTCGTTTCTGCAGAAGCTCGCCGAGTTCATTCACCCTGGCCCCGATTCGACGGAAGAGTTGATCGCTGCCTTGGCCGATGCGGAGGACAACAACGTCATCGGCACCGAGTCGAGGGTCATGCTTGAAGGGGTGATCCGGATGGCGGAGATGTCGGCTGGGGACGTGATGGTGCCGGCGACACGGATGGACCTGCTGGCAATCGATTCGCCGCTCGAGGACTTGATGAAGGTGGTGATCGACACGGCGCATTCACGCTTCCCTGTCTACGAAGGGGAGCGGGAGAACATCATCGGCATCCTGCTGGCCAAGGATTTGTTGAAGTTGCAGCGCTCCCCGAACTTCCGCGTCCGCGCCCTGTTGCGTCCGGCGGTGTTCGTGCCCGAGAGCAAGGGCCTGAATGATCTCCTGCGCGACTTTCGGGGCAACCGCAACCATCTGGCGATCGTGATCGACGAATTTGGTCGCGTTGCCGGCCTGATCACGATCGAGGACGTACTCGAGCAGATCGTCGGCGAGATCGAAGACGAGTTCGACGTCGACGAGGACGAAGGAGACATCTTCGGTCTGGCTGATCGGACCTATCGTGTCAGCGGTGACACTCCGATCGAGCGGGTCGAGGGTGCGTTCGGCGTATCGTTTGCCGATTGCAACGAAGACCTGGATTTCGACACCATCGGTGGACTGATAGCGCATGAAATGGGGCATGTGCCGCGACGTGGCGAGCACCATACCCTGGCGGGCCTGCATTTCGTCGTCCTGCACACGAAGGGAGGGGCGGTGAAGTGGTTCAAGGTGGCGCCGGTCGCGCCCTGATTCATCGACCGTGAACGTTTCCCGCCCGGCCGCTGCGCGTCTGGTTCCTGGAGCGTGCGCGACGGGACCTGAGTCCGTCCGGCGCTTGCCTGTCAGGTTCGCGCCGGTCGTCGCGGTTGTCGCCGGCCTGGCGCATGCGGCTTCCGTCGCTGCTCCCTGGGATCGACAGCCCCATGGCTGGCTGCAACTGCTGGCACTGGGCATGCTGGCAGCGCTCGTCCGGTCCTGCTCCCTTCCTTTGCGTGGTGCGTTGCTCGGGTGGTTGTTCGCCACCAGCTGGCTGTGCGCGACGTTCTGGTGGATGTACGTCGCCATGGCGGTCTATGCGGGCTTGCCTGGCATCGTCGCTGCGCCCGCGGTGTGCAGTCTGGCCGCGCTGCTGTCGGTGTATTACGCGCTGGCCGCCGCTGCTTTCGTGGCGCTGCAGCCGCGCAACGCGTGGGGTGCGGCGGCAGTGTTTGCCGCCTTGTGGTTGGCGGCCGAGTTGGCGCGCGGCCTTTGGTTCACCGGGTTTGGCTGGGGCGGGTCCGCCTATGCACATGTAGACGGGTTGGCCCGGTTCGCACGCTACGTGGGCGCCTATGGCGTGGCGTTCCTGGTGGCGACGATTGCCGGCCTGAGCGCATTCTGGCTGCTCGGTCCATCGTGGCGCAGTCAACGGTCCATGCCGGCTCTTGCCGCGGCGCTGGCGGCGGCAATGACCTGGCTACCCGGGTCGTTCACCCGTTCGGCCGGGTCCGTTTCCGTAGCGCTGTTGCAGGGCAACATCGCACAGGATGTGAAGTTTCAGCCCGGCACCGGAATGATCGATGCGCTGCGCTGGTATGGCGCCCAGCTCGGCGCTGCGACGGCCTCGTTGGTGGTTGCGCCCGAAACGGCGATCCCATTGTTGCCGCAGGACCTACCGCCGGGCTACTGGGCCGGTCTGCGCAGCCTGTATGCGCAACGCGACCAGGCCGCTCTGCTTGGCATGCCCTTGCGCGGCCCGCATGGCGGCTATACCAATTCGGTCGTCGCCCTGCACGGCGATCCCTCATCGACAGGCGACACCCCCTACCGCTATGACAAGCATCACCTGGTGCCGTTTGGCGAGTTCATTCCGCCGATGTTTCGCTGGTTCACCGACATGATGCACATCCCGCTGGGCGATTTCGACCGCGGCCCGCTTGCCCAGGCTTCGTTTGCCTGGAACGGGCAGTTGCTGGCGCCCAACATCTGCTACGAGGATCTGTTTGGTGAGGAACTGGCGTTGCGATTCGCCGATCCGGCGACGGCGCCGACGATCTTCGTCAACGTCAGCAACATCGGCTGGTTCGGCAACACGGTGGTGATCGATCAGCATCTCAACATCTCGCGCATGCGTGCGCTCGAGTTCGAGCGCGCGTTCATCCGCGCCACCAATACCGGCGATACCGTCATCATCGATCATGAGGCTCGGGTGACGCATGCCTTGCCGCGTTACACGCGCGGTGTCCTGCTGGGTGAAGTGCAGGGCCGGCAGGGCGTCACGCCATACGTTGTCTGGGTGTCGCATTTCGGCTTGTGGCCACTCTGGGGTCTGGTCGCCGTGGTGCTGCTGCCCGCGTTCGTGGCGCGCCGCAGCAGGGCGCGGGATGCGCCGTAAAATCGCGCCGCCGGTCCTGCTGCGACCGCCCGCTGCGGCGGCGCGACACGAGCCCTTGCGTGCCGCTGTCCGCGCGGCGGCGCAGTGAAGCGGCGGTCCCTTGCCGACATAGCCTGCCGAAAGCCGATGCTCACGTTCCAACAGATCATTCTCGAACTGCAGTCGTATTGGGACGCACAAGGGTGCGTGTTGATCCAGCCGTACGACATGGAGGTGGGCGCCGGCACCTCGCACACCGCGACGTTCCTGCGCGCCATCGGCCCGGAGCCCTGGAAGGCGGCGTACGTGCAGCCGAGCCGGCGCCCGAAAGATGGCCGCTACGGCGACAATCCGAACCGCTTGCAGCATTACTACCAGTACCAGGTGGTGATGAAGCCTGCGCCCTCCAACATCCTCGACCTGTATCTCGGCTCCTTGCAGGCTCTGGGCCTGGACCTGCGGCGCAACGAC
>JBDHRZ010000061.1:0-11222 GCA_039807845.1 Rhodoferax sp. | reverse complement strand
TCACCCAGTTCTTCGGGCAGACCGCGGCACCGATGGCCCTGCTCGCCCTGCAACGCGCCGACCACCTGGTGGAGGACCCGGCACGGGAACTGGCGGTGCTCACCAGCGCCGGCCGGGCCACCTACCCGACCCGGATCCGCCTGGTCGACGATGCCGGCAACGATGTGGCTGCCGGCGAATCCGGCGAGTTGATCGCGCAGGCGCCCAACATGATGTCGGGCTATCTCGACAACCCGCAGGCGACCGAGCAGGCGATCGGCGACGGCTGGCTGCACACCGGCGACATCGCGCGCATGGACGCGTCGGGCCTGTTCACCATCGTCGACCGCAAGAAGGACATGATCGTCAGCGGTGGCTTCAACGTCTACCCGCGCGAGGTGGAAGACGCCCTGTTCGAGCATCCGGCCGTAAAGCAGGCCGCAGTGATCGGCGTGCCGCACGAAAAATGGGGCGAGGAGGTGAAGGCGCTGGTCGTGCTTCGCGAGGGCCAGACCACATCCGCGCAGGAACTGATCGACTTCGTGAAAAGCCGCAAGGGCAGCCTGGTCGCGCCCAAGAGCGTCGATTTCGTCGCCGCCGTCCCGCTGACCAACCTGGGCAAACCCGACAAGAAGGCGATGCGCGCGCCGTACTGGAGTACGCGCGGCCGCAGCGTGTGAAGGCAGCAGCAGCGAAAACCCATGTCGAACCCGTCCACAATTCTGAATGAGGCAGCGCGCGTGACGAGACCGGGCACCGGCCCCGTCGCAGCGCGCCACATATTCGACGTCCCGGCGCTACAGGCCTGGTTGGCCCCTCGCCTGCCGGGTCTCGACGGCGCGCTGCAGGTACTGCAGTTCACCGGCGGGCAATCCAACCCCACCTTCCTGCTGCACACAGCGCAGGCCGAATACGTGCTGCGCAAGCAGCCACCGGGCGAACTGCTGCCCTCGGCGCACGCGATCGACCGCGAGTATCGGGTGATCCAGGCGCTCACTGGCAGCGGTGTGCCGGTACCGCGTGCGCGCATCTACTGCACCGACGCGGCAGTGATCGGCACGCCCTTCTACGTGGTCGACTATCAGGCCGGACGCATCTTCACCGACCCGCTGCTGCCCGAACTCACGCCGCAGCAGCGCGCGCTGGCCTGGGATGCGATGAACGCCACGCTCTCCAGCATGCACGCACTCGACTGGCGTGCCATCGGCCTGGGCGACTACGGCAAGCCGGAGCGCTTCGTCGAGCGCCAGCTGGCGCGCTGGAACAAGCAGATTGCAGCCAGCGCCGGCGCCGACACGGCCGACCTCGAGCGCCTGGGCGTATGGCTCGCCAGCCACCAGCCGGACAACGAGCTGGCGACCCTCACGCACGGCGACTACCGGCTCGGCAACCTGATCTACACACCCGATGCATCCGCGGTGGCCGCGGTGCTCGACTGGGAACTCTCGACCATCGGCCACCCGTTCAGCGACCTGGCCTACAACTGCATGAGCTATCACCTGCCGGCCGGCCATCCGATCTCGGCCGGTGTGGTCGGTGCCGATCTGGCAGCGCTCGGATTGCCGTCGGAAGACGACTACCTTGCCGCCTATGCCGGACGCAGCGGCCTGGAGCCGCGCCCCTTCTGGAGCTTCTACATGGCGTTCAGCCTGTTTCGCACGGCAGCGATCCAACTCGGCGTCTACCTGCGCGCGCTGCGCGGCAATGCCAGCTCCGATACTGCCGAGCGCTTCGGCGACAGCTACCGGATGGTGGCGCACACCGGACTGCAACTGGTGCAGCGAAGCTGAATCCGCGAGCGGGCCAACGGCATCGCCGACCCAGGCATCGCATCCCGGGGTGGCGCGTTGTGCCGAAACGACAAGACCAGGCATCCTTGAACTACGTCAAGGACAGGACATTAGACAACGGCGACCATGAATGGGCTAAGAAGTGCCCATATGATCGCACGAGGCTCCGGACCATCGGGTGATGGCCCGGATCGTTAAACCACATGGCCCGCATCCGGGCCCGTTCGGAGTTTGCATACATGAAATTACCGCATCCGGCACGCCTTGGCGCAATGCTGATTGCCTCACTGTCGATGGCCGCGCTGGCGCAGCAGGACCACGGCATCAGCAAGCCCGAAATGAGTTTCCAGGGCGCGCCCACGGCCATGGCGAACGAGCCGATGGTGCAGAGCATCAATCCGAAGGCGCCGCCAATGACGGTGGCCGAGTTCGACGAGGCGCGCACAATCTACTTCCAGCGCTGCGCCGGCTGCCACGGCGTGTTGCGCAAGGGGGCCACCGGCAAGCCGCTCACACCCGACATCACCGTTCCCAAGGGCACGGATTACCTGAAGGTTTTCATCGCCTACGGCTCCCCCGCCGGCATGCCGAACTGGCAGACCTCGGGCGAGATGACCGAGAAGCAGGTCGACCTGATGGCGCGCTACATCCAGCACGAGCCGCCGCAACCGCCCGAGTTCGGCATGGAGCAGATCAAGGCCACCTGGAAGGTCATGGTCCCGCCGGCGCAGCGGCCGACGAAGAAGATGAACGACATCGACATCAGCAACCTCTTCTCGGTCACCCTGCGTGATACCGGCGAGGTGGCGCTGATCGACGGCGCGAGCAAGAAGATCGTGAGCATCATCAAGACCGGCTACGCGGTGCACATCTCGCGCCTGTCGGCGTCGGGGCGCTACCTGTTCGTGATCGGCCGCGACGGCCGCGTGAACATGATCGACCTGTGGATGGAAAAGCCCGACAACGTCGCCGAGGTGCGCATCGGCCTCGAGGCCCGCTCGGTCGATACCAGCAAGTACAAGGGCAAGGAGGGCGACTTCACCGACAAGCTGGCGATTGCCGGCGCCTACTGGCCGCCACAGTACGTGATCATGAAAGGTGACACGCTCGAGCCCATCAAGGTGGTCAGCACGCGCGGCGTGACGGTCGACAAGCAGGAATACCACCCGGAGCCGCGCGTCGCCTCCATCGTCGCCTCGCACTACAAGCCGGAGTTCCTGGTGAACGTCAAGGAAACCGGCAAGACCATGATGGTCGACTACTCGAACCTGAACGCGCTCAAGACGATCGAGATCGGTTCGGCCCTGTACCTGCACGACGGCGGCTGGGACGCCAGCAAGCGCTACTTCATGGTCGCGGCCAACAACAGCAACAAGATCGCGGTGATCGACTCCAAGGAGGACAAGCTCACGGCCCTGGTCGAAGTCAGCAAGATCCCGCACCCCGGGCGTGGCGCCAACTTCGTCCATCCGACCTTCGGGCCAGTCTGGGCAACCAGCCACCTGGGCGACGAAAAGATCTCGCTGATCGCAACCGACCCGGGCAAGTTCAAGAAATACGCCTTCAAGGAGGTCGCGCAGATCGCCGGCCAGGGCGGCGGTTCGCTGTTCATCAAGAGCCACCCCAAGTCGAGCAACCTTTGGGTCGACACCCCGCTCAACCCGGACGCCAAGGTCTCGCAGTCGGTGGCCGTGTTCGACATCAAGAACCTCGACAAGGGCTTCAAGGTGCTGCCGATCGCCGAGTGGGCCGGCATCAGCGACGGCGGTGCGATGCGCGTCGTGCATCCGGAGTACAACAAGGCTGGCGATGAGGTCTGGTTCTCGGTCTGGTCGGCGAAAGACAAGCAGAGCGCGATCGTGGTCGTGGACGACAAGACGCTCAAGCTCAAGACCGTCATCAAGGACCCGCGCCTGATCACCCCGACTGGCAAGTTCAATGTCTACAATACCCAGCGGGACGTCTACTGAAAGGAACCCGTGATCATGAAGTCAACCCTTCTCGCCACCCTCGCCTGCAGTGTCGCGCTGGCCTGGGCGCCCTCCGCCTCGGCGCAGGCCAACGCAGAAGCCGCCATGACCAAGGCGGGCTGCATGGCCTGCCACAACAAGGACAAGAAGGTTATCGTGCCGAGCTTCAAGGAAATCGCCAAGAAGCACAAGGGCAACCCCAATGATGTCGCGACCCTGACGGAAAAGGTGCGCAAGGGTGGCTCGGGCGTCTACGGTCCGGTGCCCATGTCGCCGAATCCGCCCGACAAGATCAGCGACGCCGACCTGAAGGCCTCGGTCGAGTACATCCTGAAGCAATAAGGGCGCAGTCGCCCACGCCGGTCCCTGCGTCGTCGATCACCGCAGCGGCATGGGTGCAACGGCAGGCGAATCGGCCGGTGTCTTCGGACGCCGGCCGATTTTTTTCTGCGCCGGCACGATGCATCCCCTGCTGATCGGCACCTTGTTCCTCGCGTCGATCCTGCACGCCCAACCCGTCGCCGAAAGCACAACCCGCTACCGTGCCGATCACGCCCCCTGCCAGGGTGAGCAACCCGGCGCAGCGGGTCCGGTGTCGCCGCAACGGACCGGCGCCCCGATCGCTGGAGCATCCCAGTGGCAGGACGCAGACATCCTGGCTTCGCGCCAGGAAAGCGCAACCGCCAGCCCGCCTGCAGCGCGGCCGCTCTGGAGCGCCAACCCGATGAATCTGCTGGTGGTCGTCGAAGAAGCTGGCTGTCAGGTATCGATCGTCGATGGCGAGCGCCTCGAACCCATCCACCGCGTGCGCTTGCGCGCTGCCCTGCAGGGTGATCCGGGATTCACGCGCGACGGCCGCTACGTCTTCTTCGGCTCGCGCGACGGCTGGATCACGAAGTACGACCTCTGGAGCCTGACGGTCGTGCTCGAGGTGCGTGCCGGTCTGGCCCTGCGCAACATCGCGCTCAGCAGAGACGGCCGCTGGATCATGGCCGCGAACCACCGGCCCGGCATGGCGGTGCTGTTCGACTCCGAACTCCGGCTCGAAAAGGTCTACCCGGCGCGCGACGCAGAGGGAAAGGTGAATTCGGGTGTAGCGGCGGTATACGACGCGGCGCCGCGGCGCAGCTTCGTCGCAACGTTCGAGGACATCCCGGAAATCTGGGAAATCTCCTACGACCCGCAAGCACCCGACATCTTCGATGGCCTGGTGCACGACTACCGCATGCGCGAAGCAATCGCCAGACCCGGCTTCCTGGGCGTCCGGCGTACCCTGCTGGACATGCCGTTGCGCGACCTGTCGTTCGACCCGAGCCACGCCTACGCCTGGGGGGCGACAGCCACGCGCGCGGACGGTTCGAGCGCCCTGCAGGCAGTCAACCTCGACGTGCGGCGCAGCATCGCCACCTTGCCGATGCAGGGTGCACCGCGCCCGGGTGCGGGCGTCGTGTTCCCATGGAACGGCCGTCCGGTGCTGGCCAGCCCCAACCTGGCCAACGGTGCGATCGCCATCATCGACATCGGGAGCCGGACACTCGTGCGGACGATCGCCACGCCAGAGCCGAACGCCTTCCTGCGCAGCCACGCGAGCAGCCGCCATATCTGGAGCGGCTCGGTGCCAGGGCCGGTCGGCGGCAACACCCTGCGCATCATTGACAAGCAGACGCTGGAAATCGTCGCCGAACTACGCGAGTCCGGCGGCACGCTGGGCGACGTCGAATTCACGCGCGACGGTCGCTTCGCAGTGGCCAGTCTTGCCGGGACGCAGCGCGCGCTGATCGTCTACGACGCGGACACCTTGCAAGAAGTCAGACGCCTGCGGATGCGCGATCCTTTGCATGTGTACAACGTCGGCAACCGCATCGCGCGCAGCCTGAACAGGGTGCCGTGAGCGTGACCGGATGCGCGGCGCGAGCGTGAGCTTCGCGTGCGCCGGGCGCCCGCCATCCTCTTGCACAGGGTCGGGCGATCCACTCCTGTGCGGACGGCGGCCGGCCTTGGTCCCGCGCGCTGCCGGCACGACGACCGCGGCGGCGAATGTCCTTCGAGCGGCGCGGCCATTGCTGGCGCCGCGGCCGGGTCTCTTTTAACATTCATCACGTTTGCATCTTTTGTCGGCCGGCTCCGCACCTGCGTGCGCCCTGATGGCCACGATGCGAACGTTCTCTCAACTTTCCTTGCCTTGCATCATGGCCCAACCACACCAGCATCTCTCACCCGACGCCATCTATCCTTTCGACGCACGCGGTGTCGCCAAGCGCTTTCGCCACTCCGCGATCTTCGGAGCACTCGATGCTCTGCGTCCGGGTGAGACCATGCGATTCGTCAACGACCACGACCCGCTGCCCCTGCTGGACCAGTTGCAGGCCCGCTACGGCGAACGGGTCCAGATCACTTATCGGCAGCGCGAACCCGGCGCGATCGTGATCGACTTCGCCGTCGCCTCAGCGACCTGACGCGCACGGGGAGACACTCGGCGGGTGGACACGGGTGTCGCAGCACCGTTTGGCCCGGGGCGGCCGGGAGCGTGATCCATCCATGTCGCGCATTGCCGCGCCGTTCGCCTTTGTGCGGCCCGGCGCCCTCACAGCGCCAGCGACTGGAAGATGGCCTCGACGCGCGCCGTGACGGCCGCGTCCCTGTCGATGCAGCGGCCCCATTCACGGCTGGTCTCGCCCGGCCACTTGTTGGTCGCGTCCAGCCCCATCTTGCTGCCGAGCCCACTGACGGGCGAGGCGAAGTCGAGATAGTCGATCGGGGTGTGTTCGACCAACAGCGTGTCACGCGCCGGATCGACGCGCGTCGTGATCGCCCAGATCACCTCGCGCCAGTCGCGCACGTCCACGTCCTCGTCCACCACGATGATGAACTTGGTGTACATGAACTGGCGCAGGTGGCTCCACACCCCCATCATGATGCGCCGCGCGTGGCCCGCATAGGCCTTGCGGATCTGCACCACCGCCATGCGGTAGCTGCAGCCCTCCGATGGCAGGTGGAAATCGGTCACCTCCGGAAACTGGCGCTGCAGCAGCGGGATGAACAGTTCGTTGAGCACCGTGCCGAGCACCGCCGGCTCATCGGGCGGCTTGCCGGTGTAGGTCGAGTGGTAGATGGCGTCGTTGCGCTGCGTGATGCGCTCCACGGTGAAGACCGGGAACTCGGCGCGCTCGTTGTAGTAGCCGGTGTGGTCGCCGAACGGCCCTTCCAGCGCGTGCCGATAACCGCTGGCATGCGCGGGATCAGGCAGGATGTGTCCTTCGAGCACGATCTCGGCGCTGGCCGGCACCTGCAGCGTACTGCCCAGGGCCTGCGCGACCTCGGTGCGTGCGCCCCGCAGCAAGCCCGCGAACTGGTACTCGGACAGGCTGTCGGGCACCGGTGTGACGGCGCCCAGGACGGTCGCCGGATCGGCACCGATCGCCACCGCCACCGGAAACGGCTGGCCGGGGTGCGCCAGGGTGTGCTCACGGAAATCCAGCGCGCCGCCGCGGTGCGCCAGCCAGCGCATGATCACCTCGTTGCGCGAGAGCACCTGCTGGCGGTAGATGCCCAGGTTCTGCCGGCGCCGGTGCGGCCCGCGCGTCACGACCAGGCCCCAGGTGATCAGCCGCGCGGCATCCAGCGGCCAGCAGTGCTGCACCGGCAGGCGTCCCAGGTCCACGTCCGGCCCCTCCCACACCTGCTGCTGGCAGGCGGCGCCCTGCACCTGCCGGGGCGCCATCTGCCACAAGGTCTTGAGCAGGCTGCCCATGCCCACGACTTCCTTCAGACCGTTGGGCGCGGAAGGCTCCTTGAGCGCGGCCAGGGCCTCGCCGAGAGCGCGCAGGCCGGTGCGCTCGCGCACACCCATCGCCCGCATCACGCGCTCGGGCGTGCCGAACAGATTGCCCAGCACCGGCATGGCGTGGTCACCGGCACGCTCGAACAGCAGGGCCGGCCCGCCCGCGCGCAGCACCCGGTCGCACAGGGCGGTCATCTCGAGCACGGGTGACACCGGCTGCCGGATGCGGCGCAGGCCGCCACCCGCCTCCAGTTGGGCCAGGAATTCGCGCAGGTCGCGGTAGGCCATCAGCGCCCGGCACGGCGTGCGCCGTCGGCGGTGCGTGCCGCACGCGTCATGCCACCTCGGCGACGGCGCTGGGCGATCCGCAGACGCGCAGTTCTGCGCTCACCTGCGCCAGCACGACGGCGGCCTGCTCGGCATCGAAGTCCTCGTGCAGGCGCTTGCGCACACCATACTGTTGCAGTTGATAGTGCCGCGCCGGCGCGACCTGATGGCGTGCGAGGGTGTTGTGCACGCAGGCCAGCGGACAGCCGTCGAGCGCGATGATGGGGCGCCCAGAGCGCGCCAGCCGCACCAGCGAAGGCACGTCGCCGCCGACACGAGCGATGCACGACATCTCGGCCAGTCCCTGGCGGTCCAGTTGCAGCGCGACATGGTTCGCCAGTTGCGCGGCGCTCGAGCAACCCGAGCACGAATACACCAGCGGCAGTGCCGCGCTGCGCCGCGCCATCACGGGTTTCCGCCTCGGTGCGCTTCACCCTCTCCCCTGGCGGCGCGCGCAAGGCGCGCCAGCACCTTGTCGGGAGACCACTGGCGCAGGTCGAATACCGGCACCTCCAGCGCATCCAGGGCGTTCTTCACCACCAGGCCGAGTTCGGTGTCGCCCTGCATCGACAGGCGACGCGAGAAGAACAGGGTATCCGGATCCTCCTGGCGCTGCGCCAGGCGCAGAAAGTCGTGCGCGCAGGCGGTGATCGTCAGGTCGCTCGCCTGCGTCGCAGGCCGGGCGACGAAGCGCCCGTCGGCGCAACTGAAATCGAACTGCAGGCGGGCATCCCGCACTGCGATGCGCAAGCCGCGGTTCGCCAGCAAAGCCAACACGTCGGCGGGCAGGCGCGGCAGCAGCACGCGGTTGAGCATGCCGACCAGCAACACCGAGCCGGGATAGGCAGGCAGACGGGCCAGCACGGCACCGACCGGTCCGGGCAGCAGCAGGGGTGGGGTCGAGGTCATGGCGGCGCTTTCAGGCGACGAACAGCAACACGGTCAGGAAATGGCACAGACTGCCGGCCAGTACGAACAGGTGCCAGATGCCATGGCCATGACGCCACTTCTCGTCGTTGATGTAGAAAGCGATGCCGCCCGTATAGCACAGGCCGCCGGCGAGCAGACCGAAGAATCCGCCCGGTCCGAGCGCATGCCACAGCGGTGACAGCACCAGCAACGCGAGCCAGCCCATCAGCAGGTAGATCACCAGCGAGGCGACGCGCGCGCCACGCGCCAGCCAGATTTCCTGGGCGATACCGAGTGCCGCCAGCGCCCAGACCACGCCCAGCAGCGACCAGCCCCAGGCACCGCGCAGGCTCACCAGCAGGAACGGCGTGTAGCTGCCGGCAATCAGCAGGTAGATCGAGCAATGGTCGAACTTGCGCAGCACGTCCTTCGCGCGGCCGCGCAGGCTGTGGTAGAGCGTCGAGAACAGGTACAGCAGCAGCAGCGAACCGCCGTAGACGCTGAACGACACGATGCGCCACGGGTCGCCGCGCAGCGCCGCGGTCACGACCAGCCAGGTGGCCCCGACCAGCGAAAGCGAGGCACCAACCAGGTGGCTGATGCCGTTGAAGCGTTCACCGCGCACCATCGGCCAACTCCCGCTCTCGCACCGCATCCGGCACGACCTGCTCCAGCCCCGGGCGTCCGTACCAGTAGCCGTTGCAGGGTTCGGCCGGCATCAGGGGCAGCAGGCGCGCGTGTGCGGCCGGCGCATCCAGCATGCCGCGGCGCAACGCGTCGAACACCGCGATCACTGCCGGCATGTGCTGCGCCTGCGGGCTCAGGCGTGCCACGCCGACCCCAAACGCCTCCATCTCCTGCAGCGCGTGCACCAGGCTGTAGACGCGTGCGGACTGGGTCTGGATGCCGTTGAGCACCAGGAACGGCTGCTGCTCGCGCGTGCGCAGCAGCAAGCCGTCCGGATGCTCGATGCAGCTGAAGCGGCAGTCGTCCTTGGGCAGGTTGCGGTGGCGCGCGGTGAAGCAGCGCGCCGAAAACGCCAGCGGCATGCGCCCATAGGAGAACACCTCGGTCTGCAGACCCTTCGGGCACCCCTGCTGCAACACGGCGAGATCGGCCCGACGCATCTCCAGCGGCATCACCCAGCGGCTGGCGCCCAGCGAGGCCATCCACTGCAGCGAAGGCAGGTTGTACAGGTTCAGGTGCGGGCCGGCGACGAACGCAAGGTTGCCGGCGAGCTGGCGCACCGCGCCCATGTCGTTGGCCTCGACCAGGTACTCGCCGTTGGTCGTGACGCGGTGCATGGTGCCGGTGTCGCTGCCGGATTCGAGCAGCACCTGGGTCGACAGCACGACTTCCTTGCCGGCATCGCGCAGGCGCGCGGCGATCTCCAGCCAGTCGGCAAGCCGCAGTTCGCGGCGCCGCGAACAGACGGTCTCCCCGAGGTAGACGATGTCGACCGGCGTGGCGGCGACTTCATCGTAGAACGCCAGCACGGTCTCACGCGGCCAGTAGTACAGCAAGGGACCCAGAGAGAGTTTCATCGCCGGAGCCGCCTATTTCCAGGGCCGGTGGTAGGCACCCAGCGTGTGCTGCTGGCCTTCGGCGACCTTGTCGAGTTCACCCATCCAGACCGGCTTGGGCGCGTAGCGATGCGGATTGGCCAGGCAATGGTCGATCGCCTGGCGCCACACCCGCGTCACCTGTGCCACGTACGCCGGGCTGCGCTGGCGACCTTCGATCTTGATCGCGCGCACGCCCATCGCGAGCAGTTGCGGCAGCAACTCCAGCGTGTTCAGGCTGGTCGGCTCCTCGATCGCGTAATAGTTGGCCTCGTCACCGACGTCGAAGCGGCCCTTGCACAGGGTCGGGTAGCCGGCGTTCTCACCGCTCTCATAGCGGTCGATCAGCACGCCGCCCAGGCGCGACTCCAGTCCGCGCGGGGTTTCCTCCCAGCGTACCGCCTTGGGCGGCGAGCAGACGCCGTGCGTGTTGGGCGACTCGCCCGTCACGTAGGACGACAGCGCACAGCGCCCCTCCACCATCACGCACAGGCTGCCGAAGCCGAACACCTCGATCTCCACCGGCGTCTTGCCCACCACCTGGGCCACCTGGCTGAGCGAGAGCACACGCGGCAGCACGGCGCGCACGACGCCGAACTGCTCGTGGTACAGGTTGATCGCATCCGGATTGGTGGCCGAACCCTGCACCGACAGGTGCAGGCGCAACTGCGGATGCGTGCTCCGGGCATAGGCCATCAGGCCCGGGTCGGCCAGGATGACGGCATCGACCGCCAGCGCCACCGCCTGGTCCATCGCCCTGCGCCAGGGTTCCGGGTTGGCCGCCTGCGGATAGGTGTTGAGCGCCATGTACACCTTGCATCCGGCGGCGTGCGCATAGGCCACCCCGGAGCGGATCGCCGCCTCGTCGAAATTGAGACCGGCGAAGTTGCGCGCGTTGGTGGCA
>JBDHRZ010000060.1:0-11367 GCA_039807845.1 Rhodoferax sp. | reverse complement strand
TCTATGCCGGTATGGCATGAACAGGGAGGCGCCACATGACAGGACCGCTGAACGGAATCAAGGTGATCGAAATCGCCGGCATCGGGCCGGGGCCGTTCGCCGCGATGATGCTCGCCGACATGGGCGCCGACGTGCTGCGCATCCAGCGCAAGGTGCCCGATCCACTGCCGCTCAAGTCCAACCCGGTCGCCGGGCGTGGCATGCAGTCCGTCGCGCTCGATCTCAAGAGCGCGGCGGCGCGCGATGCGGTGCTGCGCCTGGTGGAGCATTCCGACGCATTGCTGGAAGGGTTCCGGCCCGGCGTGATGGAGCGCCTGGGGCTCGGCCCCGAGCCCTGCCTGGCGCGCAATCCGCCCCTCGTCTACGGCCGCATGACCGGCTGGGGCCAGACCGGCCCCTATGCGCCGCTGGCGGGTCACGACATCAACTACATCGCGCTCACCGGCGCGCTGGCGGCGATCGGCACGGAGCAGTCCGGGCCGGTCGCCCCATTGAATCTGGTCGGTGACTTCGGCGGCGGTGGCATGCTGCTGGCGTTCGGCATGGTCTGTGCCCTGCTCGAAGCCTCCCGCTCGGGCAAGGGCCAGGTGGTCGATGCGGCCATGACCGACGGCGCCGCCCTGCTCATGGCCACCACCTTCGGCCAGTACGCGGCGGGCCGCTGGAAGCTCGAACGCGGCGCCAACCTGCTCGACGGCGCTGCGCCCTTCTACACGACCTACCGCTGCGCCGACGACAAGTGGGTGGCAGTGGGCGCGATCGAGCCGCAGTTCCACGCCGTGCTGCTGCAGCGCCTGGGCCTCGATTCCGCCGAATTCGAGCCGCAGCACGACCAGAGCCAGTGGCCGGCGCGCAAGGCCCGGCTGGCAGGCCTGTTCGCCACGCGCACGCGCGCGCAGTGGTGCGCGCTCATGGAAGGCGCCGAGGCCTGCTTCACCCCGGTGCTCGACATGCAGGAGGCGCTGGAGCACCCGCACAACGTGGCGCGCGACACCTTCATCGAGGTCGAGGGCACACGCCAACCGGCCCCGGCACCGCGCTTCTCGCGCACGCCAGGCCTGGTGCGGCCGCGTGGCAGCGCCTCTGCGCAGGAGACGCTCGCGCGGTGGGGGCTGAGCGAGGCGGAGATTGCCGGCCTGCACGGCGTGCTGGGATAGCGCGACGCAAACGACGGCATTTGCTGCGGTTCGCGTGCCGGCCAAAGCCGGCATCGCAGCAAACGACTGCCTCAACCGACGGCAAACACGCCTCGTGACTGGCGGGAACGTGGTGACGAATCCGTTCATCCAATGGACAGGAACGCAGGCAAGGTTGCGGCAAACCAGCAGCCCCCACCGCGTCCCGCACGTCAACCCATCGCGAAAGGACACATCATGTCGCACCGCCCACACGCACTCCCCGTCATCCGCCGCCTGGCCATCGCCAGCGCATCGGCTGCGACACTCGCCCTGTCAGGAATCTTTGCCCCGGCGGCCCTGGCCCATCCCGGACATGCGGACGCAGCGCAGATGCACGTGGCCGCGGTAAGCTCGCCGGCCGCGACACGCAACACGAGCATGAGCGCGTTGTATTCGGGGATGCAGACGCTTTGGGCACAGCACATGGAATGGACCTACGCAGCGGTGACGGCGTACATCACCGGATCGCCCGCGTTCGAGGCCACCGCCGCACGCCTGATGCAGAACCAGGTCGACATCGGCAATGCGATCAAGCCGTTCTACGGCGAGGCGGCCGGCAACGCGCTGACCAAACTGCTGCAGGAACACATTGCCGGCGCCGTGGAAGTGGTCAAGGCTGCCAAGGCCAACGACAAGCCCACGCTCGACAAGGCCATCGCCGCTGCCTACGCGAACGCGCAGGAGATCGGCGACTTCCTCGCCAAGGCCAATCCGAACTGGACGCAGGCCGAGATGCGCGCGATGCTCAAGGGGCACATCGACACCACGCTGGTCTACGCGACGGCGGTGCTGCAAGGCAAGTATGCCGAGGGGATCGCCGAGTACGGCAAGGCCGAAGCACACATGCGCATGATGGCCGACATGCTCAGCGCCGGGTTGATCCAGGCGTTCCCGGACAAGTTCACCGAGTCGGCCCGGCTCGCGGCCGCCCGATGAGGGCAGCCCTCGCCCGTGGTCAGCGGCTGCACGCCTGCGCCGCTGGCCAGACTCCGGCCGATCGCCCTCCGTCGATGGCTACCGTCGTGATGGCGGCGCGCTGCAACGACATCTGCACCATACCCATCGCCAGAAGGAACCCCGCATGCAAACCCTGACGCGCCAGCGCCCGGTCCCCATCACCGCCGCCACGCCCGAGGCCGAACTGGTCGCACGCGCGGCTGGAGGCGAGGCTGCGGCATTCGAAGCCATCATGCGCCGACACAACCGGGTGCTGTTTCGAACCGCACGCGCGATTCTCAAGGATGACCACGAAGCCGAAGACACGCTGCAGGACGCCTATTTGCGTGCCTGGCGCGCGCTGGGCAGCTTTCGCGCGGACGCCAGGCTATCGACCTGGCTGGTGCGCATCGTCGCCAACGAAGCACTGGCTCGCTTGCGGCGCACCAGCGCACAAATCGTTCCATTGGACGCTGCCATGACCTCCACCGAACCCGAAATCCAGGCCGCACTCGTGGACGCGCCCGACGCCCGGCCCGAGCAGCTCGCGATGCGGGCCGAACTGCGCCGCCTGATGGAGGCGCGCATCGACCTGCTGCCCGACACGTTCCGCACCGTCTTCATGCTGCGCGCGGTCGAGGAGATGAGCGTCGAGGAAGTCGCGCAAGCGCTCGACATCCCCGAGGCCACCGTGCGCACCCGCTTCTTTCGCGCGCGCAGCCTGCTGCGCGAGGGACTGGCCAGCGCGATCGACGTCACGCTCGCGGATGCCTTCTCGTTCGACGGTGCGCGCTGCGACCGTATCGTGGCCGGCGTGCTTGCGCGCGCCAAGGTCGATGGCATTGCGCAGGACGGCGGCGCCCAAGGCGCATAGGAATCCCCCGCCCGGTGCAGAGATCTTTGCAGGCTCAGGCCAGCGACGCCTTGCGGATGTTGTCGCGCAGCACCTCGTTGTTGCCCCAATGGATCGCGAACGCGCGCACGTCGCGCACGCGCCGCTCCATGGGCAGCGCGCGGGAATAGCCCGCCACGCCGTGCAGCGTCATGCAGCGGTCGACCACGCGCACGGCGCTTTCGGTGGCGGCGAGCTTGGCCATGAAGAGCGGCAGTGGCGGTCCCTTGATCGCCGGCAGGTCGCGGATCGCCTGCGCCAGCCCCGCGCGCGAGGACGCCAGTGCCATCCGGCAGTCGCCAACCGCCTCCTGCACGCCAGCCAACCCCGCGAGCGGTGTTCCGGCAACCGTGCGCTCCTTCAGCCAGGCAACGGTCTCGTCGAGCGCCACCGACGCGATGCCGATGGCAGCCGCGGCTGCGCCCGCAAGTCCCCAGGCGCCTGCCATGCCCATCACCGCAAGCCCGCCGGTGTCCGCATCCAGCAGGCGATCACCGCCGAGCCGACAGTCGGTGAACGCGAGCCCGCCCACCGGCACACCGTGCATCCCGAGCAATTCCTCGCGGCGCCCGAAACTGAAACCGGAGTCGCCCTTCTCCACCAGGAAGCAGCCCAGGGCCGGTGGCGGCTCCGCGGTACGTGCCATCACCACGAACACGTCGGCCAGACCCGAGAGGGTGATGAACTCCTTGCTGCCGTCGAGCAGCCAACCGTCTCCCTCGCGGCGCGCCCGGGTGCGGATGCCCAATGGGTTCGAACCGCCACCGGCCTCGGTGGCGGCCATGGCGCTGCCGAGCAGTCGACCACCGGCGAGTGCCGGCAGCAGACGATCCTTCTGCGCGTCGCTGCCCGCGCCAACGATCGCGCGCGCGCACATGCCGTGCGCGAGCAGGATCCAGGCGGTCGAGGCGCAGGCGCCGCCAACGATTTCGATGCAGGCGGCAAAGGTGGCCAGATCCGCCTCCACCCCACCCCAGCGGGTCGGAACCGCAAGCCCGGCCAGGCCCTGCTCACCCATCTTGCGCAGGAACCCTTCTGGGAGCCGGCCACTGCGGTCCACCTCGGCTGCGTGCGGGGCGACCTCACCGGCGACGAAACGCACTACGCTGTCGATGACTTCCTGCATGAATCCTCCCTTGAGCTTCAATCTGAACACGGACTCCAGCGTCAAGCCTTCTTCGCGTGCGGGCTGACGTAGGCGCCGACCTTGGTGCGAAAGGCCACGTTCAACCGGTTCCAGCCGTTGATGGCGATGACCGCCATGGTCAGGTCTACCAGTTCCTTCTCGTCGAAGTGGCGGCGCGCCTCTTCGTAGACCACATCGGACACGTCCTGCTTGCCGGCAAGGTCGGTGACGGCCTCGGTCCACGCGAGGCCGGCACGCTCGCGCGCGCTGTAGCACGGCGCCTCGCGCCAGACCGGGAGCAGGTACAGGCGCTGCTCGGTCTCGCCCATCGCACGGGCGTCCTTGGTGTGCATGTCCAGGCACCAGGCGCAGCCATTGAGTTGCGACGCGCGGCTCTTGACCAGTTCGAGCAGCGACTCCTCCAGGCCGCTCTTGTTGACGTGCAGTTGCACCTGCATCATGGCCTTGAGCGCGTCGGGCGACGCGGTGCGGTAGTCGAGACGCTGTTGCATGAGGGACCTCCTGTCGTGATGGTTCAGATGTGCGCAAACAGGCGCTGCATGTCGCGGTGGCCGAGCGACGCCTGCAGGCCGTCGAAGCAGCCGCTGCCGAGCAGGCCCTGAGCCGCGTCGCGCGCCGCCGAGAGCGCAATCGTGGCAAGCCGGGTGGCCGTGCTCACGCGCGCCACGCCCAGGCGGCCGAGCCCGGCCAGATCCGGCAAACCCGGCCACGCACCGACGTTGACCGGTGCGTCGATGCGCGCGCACAGCGCGGCGATCACCTCGGGCCTGGCCAGCGCGATCGGATAGATGCCATCGGCACCCGCCGCCAGATAGGCCTTGGCACGGCGCAGCGCGTCCTCGAGGCGCTCGTCGTCGCTGGCGCCTCCGCCGATGATCCAGTTGTCCACGCGCGCATTGATGAAGATCGGTACCCCAGCGTCCTGCGCTGCCTGGCGCGCCGCTGCGATCCGTTGCGCGGCATCGTCGACGTCGCGCAGGTACTCGTGGCGCACGCCATCTTCCAGGTTGATGCCGCAGGCGCCCGCCTCTATCACCTGGCGCACACTGGCCGCCACCTCGGCCGGCGTCTCGCCGTAGCCGGCCTCGAAATCGACCGTCACCGGAACCGAAGTCACGCGCACCATGCGTCGCACGGCGGCCAGCACTTCCGCCAGCGGCGCCTGCTCGCCATCGGCGTAGCCGAGCGACCACGCAACACCTCCGCTGGTGGTGGCGATTGCCGCGAAGCCGAGATCTTCGAACAGGCGGGCGCTGCCGGCATCCCAGGCATTGGGCAGCAGCAGGACGTGCCTGCGGTCGTGCAGTGCGCAAAAACGCCCTGCCAACTCGCTCTGTGTGTGGTGGTTCATGGCTGGCGCGCCTGCGCATGAGGCGCCCGGGTCATCGACCCGCGTCGCCTCGCTGTGCAGTCGATCGCGGGATTCTATGCCTGCGGTTTTCTGCCATGAAACGCGCATGGCCATTTCAGTGTGCCGTTCGTCACCCGCCTCACGTGCATCGGTCGTGCCATCGAGATGACTGGTGGCACTGTCGGTTTTCCACCGCGATTTCTACAGTGACGACCATGAAAGCAGTTGACTCCCAGGTCAACGCAACGGACGAAGCCAAGACAAGCTGCGACAAGCAAAGGAGCAAGACGTGCCGACACGCAAGAAACAAGTACTCGTTCTCGGTGGCAATTTCGCCGGCCTCGGCGCTGCCCAGAAGATCCGCGACTACGCCGGCAGCGATGTCGATATCACGGTCATCGACCGCAAGGCCTACCTCGACTACATCCCGAATATCCCGCTCGAGATATTCGAAGGGCGTGATCCGGCAAGCACGATGCATATGGACCTGATCGGTCCGCTGACAAAGGACCACATCGCGTTTCGCCAGGCCGAGGTGGTCGGGATCGATGTCGCTGCACGCAGCGTGCGCGTGCAGCCCAACGAGCGCCCAGGTGCAGTCGAATACACGATCTCGTACGACTATCTCGTGATTGCGCTCGGCGCACGCCTGGCCTATGACGAGATCGAGGGCTTTGCCGAGCATGGGTATTCGGTCTCCGATGCGTTCCTGGCGAATCGCCTGATCGACTACCTGAAGCACGACTACCGTGGTGGACCGATCGCCGTGGGTTCCGCGCGCTTCACCCAAGGCAGCAAAGGGCGGCCGGCATGGCTGAAGACCGCTCTGGCCGCGTGCGAAGGACCTCCGGTAGAAGTGTCGCTCGCCCTCGCGCACTGGCTGGAGGCCAACGGCAAGGGTGGTGCGAAGAACATCACCATCTTCACGCCGGCACCGATGATCGCTGAGGACGCGGGCGAAAAGGTGGTCGGCCAGTTGCTCGGCGCGGCCTCACAGATGGGTTTTGGTTACCTGAACAACACGCAGGACATCGAGCGCCTCACCGCCGCGGGCGTGGAGTTCGCCGACGGCCGCAAGCTTCCCGCCGAGCTCAAGATCGTGCTCCCGAACTGGCGGCCCCATGCCTTCATGCACGGGCTGCCGGTCGCTGACGAGGCAGGGTTCGTCGTGACGGACCTGTTCATGCGCAACCCGCAGTATCCCGAAGTGTTCGCCTGCGGCGACGCAGCGGCCCTGACGGTGCCCAAGCTCGGCGCGATCGGGCACCAGCAGACCGATATCGTCGGCCGGCAGATTGCCAGGGACCTGGGCCGCATGTCCGAGGGCAGCGCGTACACACCCTTCAAGCCGATGGTGGTCTGCATCGGCGACATGGGAGGAGGCAAGGCGTTCTACATCCGCGCCGACGCCTGGTACGGCGGGCCGACGCAGGAATTGCGCATGGGACGCCTGCCCTATCTGCAGAAGGTTGCCTACAAGGAAGTGTTCTTCCGCAACGGCGGGCGTATGCCCGAATGGGGGTTGCCGACCGCCGAGTGGATGTCCGAGCATTGGTCGCGCTGACGCTGCATCGCGCGGCGCAAAGGCCCCAAAACAGTGAAACAGGTACTGCGAGTGCGGATAGCGCAGGCTCTGTCGATATTTTCCGCACACCAAGCCTACGAGGAATGCACCATGAACAAGACACAGGTTGCGGTCGCCGTCTGCGACTCGCACACACAGGCGGAAGACGCCATCCACCAACTCGCCCGCGCAGGGTTCGATCCGAAATCGATTTCGATCATCGGCAAGGACTATCACAGTGAGGAGAACGTCGTCGGCTACTTCAACGCCGGTGACCGCGCCAAGTTCTTCGGCAAACTGGGCGCGTTCTGGGGCGGGCTGGCGGGCGTGCTGTTCGGCTCCATGATGATGTTCGTGCCGGTGGTGGGTCAGGTCGTCGTCCTGGGGCCCATCGCCGCCACCATTGCAGGCGGCCTGGAAGGCGCGGCGCTGGGTGGCGGCCTGTCGGCAATCATTGGCGCGCTGAGCACCATCGGCGTGCCCAAGGACTCGGTACTGCGTTACGAGACCGCGCTCAAGGCCAGCAAGTTCCTGATCATCGTCCACGGCGATGACAAGACGGTGCAGCGCGCCCGCGAGGTCCTCAGCGCGGCAGGCAGCAAGGACGTGCAGGCGCACGCATCGGCCACATGACGACCGCTGGCCACTCGACGCGCGTCAATTCAGTTCCCCCGCCGCAAGGCATTTATCCCCCTGTCGATAGGAGCAATGAAATGAGAGCAATCATTTGTGCAACCGCCATCTCGCTGGCCTTGGGGGCCGCGATTCCCATGGCTCAGGCCGCCACGCCGGCTGCTGGCACCGACAAGCCGATCGTGAAGACGACGTGCCAAGAATATCTTGCACTTGATGAAACGATCAAGCCGAAGTTCATCTACTACGCGGTCGGCCACGCGAAGAAGGGCAAACCCGAGGCAGTGCTGGACGTGGCCGGTACGGACACGATACAGCCCGAACTCGACCAGTACTGCAAGGTGAACCTGACCAAGTCCGCGTACGAACACGTGATGAAGACCAGCATGGCCTCGGAGAAGGCGAGGAAATCGGAAAAGGTCGCCAAGTCGGAGACGGCCAGCAAATCGGCCGCCAAAGCCAGCAACTGACGGCCAGTGACGGGCGTGCATCCCGGGCACCCGGGCGACATTGCGGCATGACTGACCGTCAGTCCTGGACGGTGTCGTGCCAGGTCGCACCGGGCGCCATGCGCACCGTGGAACGTGAACGGTCGCGTCGTCCGGGTAGCGCGCAGGAGGGACCAACATGACACTCGCATTCTTCAAGGCCGGAGCGCTCGCCGTCGGCGCCGCAGTGCTGCTGGCAGCCTGCGCGACTACCGGCGTCGGCGATGGCGATCTGCAACGCAAGAGCGGTCCCGACCAACCGGTCCAGTTCTCCTGGCAGAGCCGCGATGGTGGCATCAGCGGAACGATGGTCGCCGTGTTGCCGGGCGCAACCTACAGTGGACCGTTCTTCCAGGTGACTCAGCAGACCGAGCGCCAGAGCGTGACACCGTTGTGGAACGGATGGGTCGAGGGCTGGCGCGATTGGCCCTATTGGGGATGGGGCGCCTATGGCCCGTATGAGTGGACGCAGTTCACGACGCGCTATACGGGCAAGGTGCTGGCCAACCTGGCGACGACGGACGGCAAGCGCATGCGCTGTCGGCTGCACTTGGCCAACCCCGCCAGCGGCATGTCCGGTGGCGGTGACGGCGAATGTCAGTTGCAAGGCGGCGGCGTGGTCCACGCGCGCTTCTGATGCTGATGCGGCAGCGTCCGGCCACGCCGGCTCGGTCGGCCAGGCACTCACCGCTGCGCGTCGGCGCTCACGGTTCAAATTCGAGCGACACGGTCGTGCCGCCGTTGGCGCCGCTCACGACGCGAAGCCTGGCGCCGACCAGGCTCGCCTGCTCACGCATTCCCAGCAACCCATAGTGACCCGGGAGCGCAGCGCCGGTATCAAAGCCTATGCCGTCATCACGCACCGTGAGCACCGCGCGACCATGCACCGGCTCCAGCGTGATCGCCACCGACGATGCCTGCGCATGGCGTTCAGTGTTGCGCAGGCACTCTTCGACGATGCGATAGAGCGTTTCGGCGCGTTCGTCGGCGAGATCCGCGGCGGGACCTGCTGCCGAGAACGTGGTCTGCAGCCCGGTGCGTTCTGCAAAGCGCGCCAGGCTTTCGCGCAGCGCTGCGGCCAGGCCGCTGTCGCGCACGCCGCCGTGGCGCATCTGGGTGATGGCGGCGCGTGCCTCCGCCAGTCCGCGCGTGGCAACGTCCTCGGCACGACCGAGTTCCGCCGTCAACTCCTGTGGCGAGAGTCGATCGCGCAGCTTGCGCACGAGCCGGATCTGCTGCAGCAGCGCCATGAGCGAGTGCGCCAGGGTGTCATGCAAATCGCGCGCCAGGCGCAGCCGCTCGCGTGTCACGGCGGCGTGCCGGGCCTCTTCGCTCATGCGCTCGATGCGCGCGGTGCGTTCGGCCACGCGCGCGTCGAGTTCCACGTTGAGTGTCATGAGCGCGGCCTTTTCCTGCTGGAGTTGGGCGACCAGTTCTCCCATCGCCGCACCGATCCGATGGACTTCGTCGCGCCCGCGTGGTACCTCGATGTGGCTGCGCTGCCGCTGCCGGATCGCGTCCGCCTGGGCTGACAATGCGCCCAGGCGCCGCGTGAGCCAGCGCACCGGTCCGAGTGCCGCCAGCACGGCCAGCAAACCGGCCAACGACACCGCAAACAGGGTGGCCCGCTCCAGAACGCGCGCCTGCGCGAGGGCGATCTCGCTGTGCTGGCGGACCACGATCGACCAGCCCAGCGCATTGCCGACGTCACGGTCTGCGCCAGATGTGCCGACCACGTAACGCCCGCCCTCCGTCAGGTCGGAGCCCACGCCGGCCCTGCGCCCGACCCATGCCACGGGGCCGGCCAGCACCGTCCCGTCGCGCACGACGAGCAACAGTTCGAGCGGGCTGCCCGCATCGAGCGAAGCCTGCAATTCGCTGCGCAAGCGTTCGATCCACTGCCACGACAAGTAGGCGCCGACCACGCCCTGCAACGGCCCGTCACCCTGGCGCACCGGCGCCGCCACGTCGATGATGCGCATCGGCTGCCCGTCGGCCGAGCGTGGCAGATGGTTCGCCAGCAGCACGGCTGGACGCAGGTCCCCGAGGTAGGGCCCGACGCGCCCTGCACTGACCCACGGCCGCTGCGCGATATTGCGCCCCTGCAGCAGGCCCTCGGTGGCCGCGACCACCGTACCCTCAGGCTCGACGATGCCGAGCCAGACAAACTCGGGAAAGCGTCCGCGCACGGCCTCGAGATGGCGCCGCAAAGGCACCACACCGGCCTTGCCCGACGCAGCAATCTGGTCTGCACTCGACTGCACGATGGCCAAACGCGTCTGCAGACCGGCCGCCAGCCCGTGATTGACCTGAATGGAGAACTGCGTCATCAGGCGCTGCGCGTCGGCACGCACCGCGCGTTCTGCCTGTGCAGCGAAGAAGCGGCCCGCGATCAGCGATGAAAGCAGCACCCCGAGCACGACCGCCCAGCCAACGGCAGCGGCGAGATGCAGCCTGGGATCGAACCTGGCCAGCCATCCGCCTGATCGCCGGATCGCGACGACACGGGAAGTTTCAGACGGAGCCGGTAGCATGGGAGATGACTGCAAAGTGGCGTTCGTCACTGTACGCCGCACTGGCGCACATCGTATAGTCAACCGACGACGCGGATGCTCCCATGCTCGACGAACTGACCCGTGAGGTTGCACGCACTGCCGGCCTGTCGCTGGAGCAGGCCGGCCAGGCGGTGGCGGCCATATTGCGTTTCTTCACGGCGCGACTGCCCTCTGCTCTGGTCGGTGAGTTGCACGAGCGCCTCGGTACGCGTACCGTCGCGGTGCCAGACGAGAAATGATGTGACTGCACACCACGATCCTGCGCCGCTGCGCCTGCTCATCGCCGACGACCAGCCGCTGATTCGTCGCGCTCTGGCGCTCACGCTGGGGGCCGAAGCGGATATCGAAGTAGTCGGTCAGGCGGTCGATGGTGCCGAAGCGATCGAACTGGCGCGCGCGCTGCGCCCGGACGTGGTCGTCATGGACCTGCAGATGCCGCGTACCAGTGGTGTGGTAGCCACACGCGAGATCAGCATGCAACAGCCCTCGGTGGGCATCGTCGTGCTGACCACCTTCGACCACGACGAACTGGTGTTCGACGCAATCCGCGCCGGGGCGCGCGCCTATCTCCTCAAGGATGCGGCCGAGGACGAAATTCTCGAAACCATCCGGGCCGTGCACCG
>JBDHRZ010000059.1:0-11611 GCA_039807845.1 Rhodoferax sp. | reverse complement strand
ATCGATGCGGTGGAGCAGGTCCTGCGCTCGGACTTCCTGACCCAGGGCGACGTGGTGCCGCGCTTCGAGCGCTGCGTCACGCAGGCCTGCGGCGCGGCGCACGCGGTGGCGGTCAACAGCGCGACCTCGGCGCTGCACCTTGCCTGTGCCGCGCTCGGCCTGGGCCCCGGGGACTGGCTGTGGACGACGCCGATCACCTTCGTCGCGTCGGCCAATTGCGGCCTGTACTGCGGCGCGCAGGTCGACTTCGTCGACATCGATCCGCGCAGCTACAACCTGAGCCCGGACGCACTGGCGCGCAAGCTCGAACAGGCGGCACGCGAGAACCGGCTGCCCAAGGTGATCGTGGCGGTGCACCTGTGCGGGCAGCCGTGCGACATGCGCGCGATCGCCGAACTGACGCGGCCGTATGGGATCCGGCTGATCGAGGATGCCTCGCATGCGATCGGCGGGCGCTACCTGGAGGCGCCGGTGGGCAACTGCGCGTGGAGCGACATCACCGTGTTCAGCTTCCATCCGGTGAAGGTGGTGACCACCGCCGAGGGTGGTGCGGCGGTCACGAACGATGCCGCGCTGGCCGCGCGCATGGCCTTGCTGCGCAGCCATGGCATCACGCGCGACGCGGCGCAGATGACGCACGAGCCGGACGGTCCCTGGTACTACCAGCAGATCGAGCTGGGCTTCAACTACCGCATGACCGAACTGCAGGCGGCCCTGGGTGTGAGCCAGATGGCGCGCCTGGAGTCTTACGTGGCGCGCCGTCATGCCCTGGCTGCGCGTTATGACAAGCTGCTGGCGAGCCTGCCGGTCACCACGCCCTGGCAGTTGCCGGGCACGTACTCCGGTCTGCACCTGTACGTGATCCGCCTGCAACTGGCGTCGATCGGGCGCAGCCATCGCGCCGTGTTCGAGTCCATGCGCGCGCAGGGCATCGGCGTGAACCTGCACTACATCCCGGTCCACCTGCAGCCGTACTACGCGCGCATGGGGTTCCGACCGGGTGACTTCCCGGCGGCGGAGCAGTATTACGCCGAGGCGATCAGCCTGCCGATGTTCCCGGCCATGTCGGATGAGGACCTGGACCGGGTGGTCGCGGCCCTGCGCCGCAGCCTGGCGGCGTGATGGCACAGGGGATCGCATCCGGTGGGCTGCGGCCGCAACCCCTGAATGCGCCCCGGCTGGCGCTGGGGAGCGCGCAGTTCGGCCTGGACTACGGTGTCGCGAACCGCACCGGGCAGGTCACGCGCGCGGCGCTGCTGGAAATCCTCTCGCATGCGGCACAGGCCGGGATCGATACCCTGGACACGGCGATCGCCTATGGCGACAGCGAGGCCCGCCTGGGTGAGGCCGGCGTCGCGCGCTGGCAGGTGGTGAGCAAACTGCCGCGCCTGCCGGCCGATGTGGGCGACGACGTGCCGGGCTGGGTGCGGGGCCAGGTGCAGGGCGCGCTGACGCGCCTGCGCGTGCCGGCGCTGGCGGCACTGCTGCTGCATCACCCGGCCGACCTGTGCGGGCCCCACGCTGCGGCCCTGTCCGGCGCATTGGCCGCGCTGCGCGATCGAGCCCTGGTGCGCAAGACCGGCGTCTCGATCTACGACCCGGCCGAACTCGATGCCTTGTGGCAGCACGATGCGGTCCAACTGGTGCAGGGACCGTTGAATGTCGTCGACCGGCGCCTGCAGCGCTCGGGCTGGCTCGACCGCCTGCAGGCACGCGGCATCGAGGTCCATGTGCGTTCGGCGTTCCTGCAGGGACTGCTGCTGATGCCGCCCGGCCAGCGGCCCGCCCGGTTCGAGCGCTGGCAGCCGCTCTGGGAGCGCTGGGACCATTGGCTGCAGCGGCACCGCCTGACGCCGCTGCAGGCCTGCCTGCGCTACGTGCTGTCCCTGCCCGGCGTGGACAGGGTGGTGGTTGGCGTGGACAGCCTCGTGCAACTGCACGAGATCCTGGCTGCCTGCGACGGTGCGCTGCCGGTGCTTCCCGATGACCTCGCCAGCGACGACCTCGCCCTGATCAACCCCTCGCACTGGCAACTTCCATGAAGACCGTCGCCATCGTCCAGGCCCGCCTCGGGTCGACCCGCCTGCCCGACAAGGTGCTCAAGCCGGTCGGGGGCAGGCCGATGATCGCGCTGCTGCTGGCACGGCTGGCGCGCTGTCGCGAGCTCGACCAGATCGTGGTGGCGACGGCCGACGATGCGCGCAACCAGCCGCTGGCAGACCAGGTCGCGGCGCTGGGGTACGCCTGCTTTCGCGGCAGCGAGCACGACGTGCTGGAGCGTTTCGTCGGCGCTGCCAGGATGGCGCAGGCCGACGCGGTGGTGCGCATCACCGGCGACTGCCCGCTGATGGATCCCGCGCTGGTGGACGAGGCGGTGCGGCGTTTCCGGAGCAGCGCGGTCGACTACCTGAGCAACGTCGCGCCGGCCACGTTTCCCGACGGGCTCGATATCGAGGTGTTCTCGAGCGCGGCCTTGCTGCGCGCATCGCAGGAGACGGACCGGGCGTTCGATCGCGAGCACGTCACGCCGTATCTGCGCGAGTCGGGCCGGTTCACGCAGGCCGTCTTCACCCATGACGAGGACCTGTCGGGGCTGCGCTGGACGGTGGACGAGGCGTCGGACTTCGAGGTGCTGGAAAATGTGGTGCGCCATTTTTCGCCGGACATCGCGTTCACCTGGCAGCAGGTGCTGCAGTTGCAGCGCCAGCGGCCCGAATGGTTCGCCGCGAACCGGCATCTGGTCAGGAACGAAGGAGCAGTCATGGGCAGCGGGCAGAAACTCTGGAAGCGTGCCAAGCAGGTCATCCCGGGCGGCAACATGCTGCTGTCCAAGCGCGCGGAGATGTTCCTGCCCGAGCACTGGCCGGCCTACTTCAGCAAGGCGAAGGGGTGCGAGGTCTGGGATCTGGATGGCAAGCGCTACATCGACACCTGCCTGATGGCGATCGGGACCAACACCCTGGGATACGGGCACCCCGAGGTGGACGCGGCCGTGCAGCAGACGGTGGCGGCGGGCAACATGTCTACGCTCAACTGCCCGGAGGAGGTCTACCTGGCCGAGCGGCTGATCGCGCTGCATCCCTGGGCCGCGATGGCGCGCTTTGCGCGTTCCGGTGGCGAGGCCAACGCGATTGCGATCCGCATCGCGCGCGCTGCGTCGGGCCGCGAGAAGGTGGCCGTGTGCGGCTACCACGGCTGGCACGACTGGTATCTGTCGGCCAACCTGGGTGACGACGAGAACCTGGCCGGCCATCTGCTGCCGGGGCTCGAGCCCAATGGCGTGCCAAAGGGGCTGCGCGGGACCGTGCTGCCGTTCGAGTACAACGACTTCGCGGCGCTGGAGGCGATCGTCGCCCGGCACGACGTGGGCGTCATCAAGATGGAGGTCTCGCGCAACCGCGGGCCGGAAGACGGCTTCCTGGAGAAGGTGCGCGCGCTGGCGAGCGCGCGCAACATCGTGCTGATCTTCGACGAGTGCACGTCGGGCTTTCGCCAGACCTTCGGCGGCCTGCACAAGCTCTACGGGGTCGAGCCGGACATGGCGATCTTCGGCAAGGCGCTGGGCAACGGCTACGCCGTCACCGCCACGATCGGCCGCCGGGAGGTGATGGAGGCCGCGCAGTCGACCTTCATCAGCAGCACCTTCTGGACCGAACGCATCGGCTCGGCCGCAGCGCTCAAGACGCTCGAGGTGATGGAGCGCGTGCGTTCCTGGGAGACGATCACGCAGACCGGCCTGCGCATCCGCGCGCGCTGGCAGGCGCTGGCCGACCAGCACGGGCTGGCCATCACGCACTGGGGCCTGCCGGCGCTCACCGGGTTCAGCTTCCAGAGCGCGCAGGCGCTGGCCTACAAGACGCTGATCACGCAGGAGATGTTGGCCAAGGGCTATCTGGCCAGCAACAGCATCTATGTGTGCACCGAGCACACCGACGCCGTGCTGGATGGCTATTTCGAGGCGCTGACTCCGGTGTTCGGGCTGATCCGGGAGTGCGAGCAGGGGCGCGACGTGCTGGGTCTGCTCGAGGGGCCGGTCTGCCACGCCGGCTTCAAGCGGCTGAATTGAGCCGGTGATCACATGAATCACTTCTGCGATTCGTCTGATCACGGACTCTGAGGCCCTCGTCGCGCTGATCCTGAAGATTGCGGACGCTCCATGCGCCTGGCCTTTCGCGTCGATGCCTCACTGCAGGTCGGCAATGGCCACGTGATGCGCTGCCTCACGCTGGCGCAGAGCCTGCAGACGCAGGGCGCGCAGTGTGCGTTCATCTCGCGGCCCCAGGCCGGCGACCTGCTCGATCTGGTGCGCGCGCGCGGCTTCGTCGTGCACCCGTTGGCGGCGATCGTGCCGTCCGGGGGTGTGCCGCCCGGCGCCGCCGCAGGCGCCGACTGGGCGCTCGATGCCGCGCAGACACGCCTTGCCCTGGACGGCGCCGGCCGGTTCGACTGGCTGGTCGTCGACCACTACCGTGTCGATCATCGCTGGGAGTCGGCGCTGCAGCAGGCGGGGCGGCGCCTGATGGTGATCGACGACCTGGCGGACCGCCGCCATGTCTGCGACCTATTGCTGGACCAGAATCTGGGCCGCCAGCGCGCTGACTATGCGGCACTCGTGCCGGCCGACTGCGCGCTGCTGGCCGGGCCGGCGTTCGCGCTCATCGATCCGGTGTTTGCGCAGCACCGGGCACGCAGCCTGGCGCACCGGCCGGCGGGCGGCCTGGCGCGCCTGCTGGTCAGCATGGGCGGCGTCGATGCGCCCAACGCGACCGGGCGCGTGCTGTCGGCGCTGGCGGGCTTCGCACCCAGCGTTGCCTGGCGCGTGGACGTGGTCATGGGGCCGCATGCCCCGGCGCTCCAGGGGGTGCGGCAGCAGGCGCGTGGCATGCCTGCGCCGACCACGGTGCACGTGGGCATTGCGCCGGCGGAGATGGCCGAACTGATGGCCGCCTGCGACCTGGCCATCGGCGGCGCTGGCGGCACCGCGTGGGAGCGCTGCTGTCTGGGTTTGCCGACACTCCTGGTGGTGCTGGCCGAGAACCAGCGCGCCGGTGCGCAGGCGCTGGTGCGCGCGCAGGCGGCACGCATGATTGGCACGGTCGACGACATCGCCGTCGGCCTGCCGTCGGCGCTGGTGGCGGTGCAGCAAGCGGCGGTGCTGGCGCGCATGAGCGCTGCGGCCAGCGCGGTGGCCGACGGGCAGGGCGCGCTGCGGGTCGCGCAGGCGCTGGCGGCGCGACATGGCTGAGCCGTCCGATGCCGGCTGCCGGATGCGTCCCATGACGCACGAGGACCTCCAGCGCGTGCTGGGCTGGCGCAACCATCCTTTGGTGCGACGCCACATGTACACCCGCCATCCGATCGAAGCGCACGAGCACCGCGCATGGTTCGAGCGCGTGTGCGCCGACCCCCGACACCATGCGCTGGTGTTCGAGCGCGACGGAGTTGCGCTGGGCTTCGTCAACTTCAGCGTATCGGCCCAGGGCAATGTGGCGCAGTGGGGCTTCTACGCCGCGCCGCAGGCGCCGGCGGGCAGTGGCAGCGCGCTCGGGCGCACGGCGCTGCGCCACGGGTTCGAGACGCTCGGGTTCCATAGAATCGGCGGCCAGGCTCTGGCGCACAACAGCGCTTCGATCCGCCTGCATCGCAAGCTCGGTTTCCAGCAGGAAGGCATATTGCGCGAACAGCACTTCGATCTGGGGCGCTACGTCGACGTGGTGTGTTTCGGCCTGTTGGCCACCGAGTGGCGCGCGAACCCGTCGAAAGCGGTACCTCCATGAACCTTCCCAGCATCCGCATCGCGGGCCGGCGCATCGCCGCCGACGAGCCGCCCTACGTCATCGCGGAGATGTCGGCCAACCACGACGGCGACCTGGCCAAGGCGCTGCGCATCGTCGAGGTGGCCCGGGATGCGGGCGCCGACGCGGTCAAGCTGCAGACCTACCGGCCGGACACCATCACGCTGGACTGCGACGCGCCGCAGTTCCAGATCCGTGGCGGGCTGTGGGATGGCCGTTCGCTCTACGACCTGTACCGGCAGGCGCACCTGCCCTGGGAGTGGCACGCGCCGCTGTTCGCGCGTGCGCGCGAACTCGGCATCACGATGTTCAGCTCGCCGTTCGACCACACTGCGGTCGACCTGCTCGAGTCGCTCGGGGCTCCGGCCTACAAGATCGCATCGTTCGAGGCGATCGACCTGCCGCTGATCCGCTACGTGGCCGGCACCGGCAAGCCGATGATCGTCTCCACCGGCATGGCCGACGCGCAGGAAATACAGGAAGCCATCGACGCGGCGCGCGGCGGTGGCTGCACGCAACTCGCCGTACTGCATTGCGTCAGCGGTTATCCTGCGCCGCCGCAGGACTACAACCTGCGCACGCTGGCCGACATGGCGCAGCGCTTCGGACTCGTGACCGGGCTGTCGGACCATACCCTGGACAACACCACCGCGATCGCCGCGGTGGCCACCGGCGCCGCCCTGATCGAGAAACACTTCACGCTCGACCGCAGCGCCGGCGGGCCGGACGACAGCTTCTCGCTCGAACCCTCCGAACTGGCGGCGTTGTGCCGCGACAGCCGCAGCGCGTGGTCGGCGCTGGGCCGGGTCGACTACGGCCGCAAGTCCAGCGAACTCGGCAACGTGCAGTTTCGCCGGTCGCTCTATTTCGTGCGGGACCTGCCGGCTGGTGCGACCGTGACATCCGACGCGGTGCGCAGCGTGCGGCCCGGGTACGGACTGGCGCCCCGGCACCTCGATGCGGTGATTGGCAGCACGCTGGCGCGCGACGTGCGCTTCGGCACGCCGGTATCCTGGGACGCGCTGGTCGCGCCGATGCCCGCTTCGTGACGCCGCAAACGTGAGTTCGATGGCATGGTATGCGCTGGCCTACGCCGGCTCGGCGGCGCTGCAGAAGGGCCTGGGTTTCGTCCTGTTCCTCTGGCTGGCGCACGCGCTGGCGGTCGAGCAGTACGCGCGCTTCGGTCTGCTCTATGCGCTGCAGAGCGGGGTCACGGCGCTGGCGTCGGCCGGCATCGTCGAACTGACGATCGCCGCGCTCAAGGAGCACGCCAGCGCGACGGCGCGCTCGGCGCTCTATGCCCGCGGGAACCTGCTGTGTGCGGTGCTGGCGCTGGCCGCCGCACTGCTGGCCGCGCTCGTCTATGTCGTCGTGGTCGCCCCCCCGGGCGGCGTGGCCGAGTGCCTGGCGATCATCGCGGGTGGCGCGCTGGCGGCGTTCTTTGCCAACCAGGCGGCGTTCAGCCGGCTCGACGAGCGGCACGTGCGGTCGCTGGCCGTGGGCCTTCTCGCGCCACTGGCGGGATTGGCCTGCGCCGCCGGTGCGTTCTGGATCTGGCGCACGGTGGCGTCGTTCTTCATCGGCACTGCCGCCGGCCTGTCGCTTGCGTACGCAGCCTGGACCCTGCGGCGATCCGGTCACGCTCTGGCGCGCATGCCGGTGCGCTCCGTGCTGTCGCTGCTGACGGCCGCGCTGCCCTACGTCGTCATCACGGCTCTGGCCTGGCTGGGCGGCTACGGCAACACGTATTTCGTCGACGGGTTCTTCACCAGCGCGGAGGTCGCACGCTTCACGTTCGCCTATACGCTGTCATCGATCCTGCAACTGGTGGCCACCTCGCTCAACCAGGTCTGGAGTCCGCGCTTCTACAACGGCGTCGGCCAGCAGCCGGCCGCGCAACTGGAAGCGCGCAACCTGCGCTTCTACCGATTAGAGGGGCTGGCGTTGGGTCTGTGTGGCGCGGCGGTCGTGCTGGTGTTGCCGCCGCTGCTTGGCCTGGCAGGCGGCAATCTGCTGCAGTACCGTTCGATCGGTCCGGACCTCAGCTGGCTGTTTGCCGGCTACGCCGTCGCCATTCCCTGGTGGCACGCGCAGAACTACTTCCTGGTGCATGGCCAGGGCCGGCAACTGATGTCGGTCGTGATCGCCTCCACCGTGGCGGGCGTGGCTGCCTGGCTGCTCATGATGTGGGCGTTCGGGGTCGTCGGTGTCTACGCCGGATTCATGGTGCAGATGCTGATTCGCTCGGCCTGCATCTGGTGGGTCGCGCGCCGCGCCTGGTCGCTGCGCCTGGCCTGGCAGGGGCCGGCGCTGGCGCTCGTCCTGCTGGCGGGCGCGAGCGCCCTGTCCGGGTTGCTCGCGCAGACGGGGCGGCCATGAGAGCGCTCGCCGGACCGCTGCCCTGCCACGCGGTGCGAAGCACCGCACCGTCTGGCGCGTGCGAAGGGAACTGAATGGATCTGGCCATCGTCCGCAAGATCGCGCGTGACGCGTTCCGGCTCGATCGGGTGCAATACCCGCGCGCCGACGTGCTCACGCTCGCGCACGACAACGACCGCAGCTTCCTGCATCAGGGCAAGTGGTATGCGCCGCTGGTCGACACGATCGAGGACGATTTGCGCGCGCACGGCGTGCGTTGCCTGAGCGTGGCGCGCATCATCTCGCGCATCAAGGGCGACCTGGCCTGGGGACAGGTGGTCTCACCCGAGGGTGCCTTTGCCCGAGCGCTGATCGCCAAGCGGCTGCTTGGACGGCTGCGTCGGGGTTCGTATCCCTATTCGCGCATGGAGGAAGCGATCTGGGGCGACATCCTCGACCGCTCCGGTGTGCGCAAGGTGCTCGGCATCCAGCCTTCGCGCGAACTCTGCGTCGCCTGTCGGAAGCGCGGCATCTGGGTGGCGGACGTGCAGCACGGCGTGATCGGCGACAGCCATCCCTGGTATGGCGCGGCGTTTCGCGGCGACGATCCGCTGGAGTACCTGCCCGATGCGTTCCTGGTCTGGGACCAGGGCAGCCAGGCGGTGGTCGACGCATGGGCGCGTGCCAAGGGGGTTGCGACCCTCGTCACCGGCAACCGCTGGGTCGCGCGCTTCCTGCGCCCGCGACCCGACGACCCGCTGGTCGCTCCATTGGTGGCGCAGTACGGCGCGCGCACGCGGGAAGCGAACCCGCAGGGCAAGCCGTGTGTGCTGGTGGCGCTGTCCTGGGGCGAGGTGAACATTCCCAACGGCTTCATGGTCGACGAACTGATCCGCGTCATCCAGACCACCGGTGCCGACTACCACTGGTCGGTGCGCCTGCACCCGAACCAGATCAACGGGTTCGCGACCCACGAGGGGCGCCGTTTCCGGCACTTTTTTCAGCAGCATCTGGAGGGTCGCGTGGAGTGGGAACTGGCGACGCGCTCGCCGCTGCCGCTGGTGCTGCTGCACTCGAAGCTGCTGCTGTCGTGGAACAGCTCCTCGGCGATCGAGGCCAGCCAGATGGGCGTGCGCTCGTCCCTGATGGACCCGCGCCTGCGCGGCGACGGCCCGCTCAAGGACTATTACCGCTACCACCGCTCGATCGGCATGATCGACACCATCGAAGCCTCGACCGACGGGATTCGGCGCTGGCTGGCCGAGCAGGTGGCGCGACCGGCAGCGGCCGAGCCCTTCGACGGGTTCGATCAGGCGTACGCGCGCCTGCTCGGCTTCCTGGCCTCGCGCTGAGCGTAGTCGATGCCACACCGGATGCCGCAACCCCCCTCGTTCCTGGTCGCCGGGGCGCCGACCAGCGTCGCGGCGAGTGCGTACTTCATCCTCGTGGTGGCCTGTTTCACGCTGCAGTCGTTTGCCACCATCGCGCTGGCCTGGCTGGTGACGGTCCTGATCCTGTTGCGCCACCTGCCGATGCTGGCGCAAGCGCGCGGTCTTGAGCGCGCGCTGCTCGTCATCGTGACCCTGGTCCTGACCCTGTCCTTGCCCGTCGCCGCCGTGCGCAGTCCGACTGCGCTCGCGCACTACGCGGTGGCGTTGGCGATGCTGGGCGCGGCGTTCCTGTTCACGCGCGACCTGGACGTCTACTGGCGTGCGTCGCGTGCCGTGCTCGTGTGCCTGCAGGCCGTGGTGGGGGTCTATCTACTGTTCGCGGGGCTGCGCGACTTTCCGCTGGAAAACATGATTCCCGGCTCCAGCAGCAACGGCATCACCTCGTACCTGGTGCTGCTGCAGGTGAACTACTGCGTGGCGCTGTTCCTGCGCCACCAGCGCATCGCCTGGGTGACGCCGGTCCTGACCCTGGCCATCTGCGTGGTCGGCTTCGGCCGCGGCTCCCTCATCGCTTCCGCCGCCATCCTCATGTTGGGGGCCACGTACTGGCTGCTGGCGCTGCGCCGTCTGCGCATCGGTCTGGTGCTGGCCGGCATGCTGCTGCTGCTCGTCTTCACGCTGCTCGGTGGGTGGGGTGATGTCCGTACCCTGATCGAAGCCCATACCAAGCTCGGCGGCGGGATTTATGACCAGGCGCGTGCGAGCATCATCCTGGAATACCTCTCCAGGCTCGACGCGTTCGGTCTGTTGTTCGGCACCGGCTTCGAGGGCACGGTGATCGACACCCAGTTTCACGACAATCCGCACAATTCCCTGATCCGCGCGCACCACATCTTCGGACTGGCCTATCTGCTGCTGTTCCTGGGTCTGCCCTGGACCGTGCTGGGCGGGGCGCGGCGCTGGCGCGATCGTCTGTTCCTGTTCGCGCTGTTTTCCGTGCTGGTCTTTCGCGCCCTTACCGAAACCATCGTGTTCCCGACGCTGCTCGACCTGTTCTTCTTCGGCATCTGCTTTGCGTGCCGGCGCGCTGCCGGCATGGCCAATGGTCCTGCCGTGGCATTGCCGCGCGCGCTGATCCATGCGCCACAATAATTTCAACCTGATCCGCCTGCTCGCCGCACTGCAGGTGCTGGCGGTGCACGCGCTGAACCACTTCGACATCACCGGGCCGGTCGTCACGGCATTGAAGCTGGTGCCCGGCGTCCCGGTGTTCTTCATCCTCAGCGGCTACCTGATCTTCGATGCGTACGACCGTTCGCGCGCCAAGGGTTTGCGCGTGTTTGCCCGCAACCGCGCGTTGCGCATCTTCCCGGCGCTGTGGCTGTGCGTGCTGCTGGCCACCGCGATGGTGTGGGCGACCGGTTACCTGCGTACCCAGCACGCCGGTGCGGGGCATTTCGCTGTCTGGCTGCTGGGGCAGGCGAGCATCTTCCAGTTCTACAATCCGCCCTTCATGCGTGGGTTCGGGGTGGGGGTGTTGAACGGCGCGCTGTGGACGATATCCGTCGAACTGCAGTTCTACCTGCTCACACCCCTGCTGTATCGACTGGTGACGCGTCACCGAACCGGGTTGCTGCTGCTGCTGGCCGCCTCGGTGGCCACGAACCTGTTCCTGCGCATCCATTACGACTGGACCGACCTGCGCATCAAGCTGGTCTCGGTTTCCTTCCTGCCATGGGTGTTCATGTATCTGTTGGGCATGCTGGTGTCGGCGCGCAAGACCGCGCTCGAACCGTTTCTGCAGCGCCTGCCGCCGTGGCTGGTTGCGCTGGCCTTTTGCGTGTCGATGGTGACGATCGGTGACTATGCGGCGAACGCGAGCAATGCGATCAACCCGGTGTCGGTGCTGCTCGTGGGCATGCTGCTGTTCGGCATGGCCAGGCGCGACCTGCGACTGCCGCAGCGGTTCACCGATTTCGTGCGCCGCAACGACCTGTCCTATGGCATCTACCTCTATCACATGCCGGTGATCAACCTGGCCTTGCACCTGGCACTGTTCCCGGACAC
>JBDHRZ010000058.1:0-11653 GCA_039807845.1 Rhodoferax sp. | reverse complement strand
GGGACGTGCCGCTGGCCGTTGCATAGGCCGCGACCGAGCTACGTCCCGCATTGTCGACGACTGCGGCAGCGGAGCCGGAGCGCGACACCGCGTCCTGGGAGGCCCCGCTGGCAAAGGCATCAGCGTGCGGCGAACTCCCCACCGCCGGGCTGGCGTAGGTGATCTTGCCGGGACTGGCCTTGCACAAGGCGATGAACTCCTGCATGTTCTTCACCGGCAGGTCCGCGCGGACCATCACCACGCTGGGAGCGATCCCGTACAGCGCCACCGGTTGGAAGTCGCGCAGCGTGCGGTAGCTGGCCGTCTTGGGATTGAGCACTTCGTAGGCGCCGTTGGTGGCATTGTTGGTGAACAGCAGCGTGTAGCCATCCGGGGCGGCGTTCAAGACGTGCATGGCTGCAATGGAGCCCGACGCACCCGGCCGGTTCTCGATGATCACCGGCTGCTTCCAGTAGTCCGACAGCAGCTTGCCCATGGCGCGCCCGTATACGTCGGTCGGACCGCCAGCGGGGTAGCCGATGACGATGGTCACCGGGCGGCTCGGGAAAGGCTGCTGCGCAAGCGCCCACGGCGCCGTGCCGGCGAGCGAGGTCGCCGCGAGGCCGAGGCCGAACTGTCTGCGATTGAGGTATGCCATCTGGGGGTCTCCGTGCGCCGGTCGATGCCGGTGAAGTACTGCAGGAAAGTTGCGTGCCGGCGGCTGGGCCAATGGCGTCGTTCTCCAGCCTCGCGCGCACACATTCGATACGTGTGCAAGGCGGCTGCCAGAGCGCCATCGAATTCACCTGCCTACCATCCGGTTCGCCATCCTACTAACAGGTAGAGCCAAAGTCAACATGGAAATGGAACGCGGGATTCGTCCGAACGACCGAATTGTCCCAATGACAGTTCGCGTGCCGCACGAGAATTCGCAAACCATGCCGCGATCGACGCTTACCTTTGAGTAGGTAATTGCCGAGACCGCTGGTCTGGGCGAATGACCAAAGTGATGCGGGGTTCCAGGCGGTCGAGGCGTGGCCGCCATGGTCCGATGGGCCGCTGCGATCGATCGCATGGCAGACGCTGCGTCGCTCTCATTGGGCGCCGCTGGCCGATGGCGCGGCCATCCGGTTCAGCTGGCGGAGTACTTCCGCGCCTTCGTCGACGATACGGCGTACGACGTCTCCCGCGCTGGGCACGTCATCGAACAAGCCGATGCATTGACCGGTGGATAGCACACCGCGATCGATGCGCCCGTGCAGGATCGTCTCGCGGTAGGCGTCTCCCCCGATGATGTGGCGTAGTTGCTCGAAACCCGCGCCCTGGCGCTCCAGCGCCAGGGCGGCTTCGGCGGGCGCGGTGCGCAATACCCGCCGCGCCTTGCGCAGCGAACGTTCGATGATGACCGTGTCGTGCTCGCTGGCCCGTTGCAGCGCATGCTTGAGGTTCGGATGCAGCACGGATTCACGGGTCAGCACGAAGCGCGTCCCGATCTGCACGCCATGTGCTCCCCACGCAAGTGCCGCCATCATGCTGCGTCCATCGCTGATTCCGCCGGCCGCAATGACCGGGATCTCCAGCCCCGCACTGGCCTTGCGCACCAGGACGGACAAGGCGACATCGCCCAGGCCCGGATGTCCGCCTGCTTCGAAGCCGACCAGCACGACGCCGTCTGCGCCAAGTTGTTGGGCCTTGCGTGCGAAGCGCAGCGCCGGTGCAACGTGAATCCAGCACATCGCGTGACGCTTGATGCGGTCGACGAAGGGCTCGGGATTGTTCCCCGAAGTGAAGACGATGCCGATGCCGAGATCGCAGACACAGTCGACGTGGTCGTCCATGGACCGGCGTACGCCGATCGAGAGATTCACTCCCAACGGCCGGTCGGTGAGTTCACGCGCTCGGGCAATCTCCGCGGCCAGTTCGGCCGAGTCGTCGAAGCTGGCAGCCGTGATCAGCCCGAGCCCCCCGGCCGCGGATACTGCCGCCGCCAGTTCGGCGCGCCCGAGCCCCTGGAGCCCACCCTGAATGATCGGATGGCGGATTCCGAGCAATTCGGTGATCCGGGTTCTCACCGGCTGGCTCCATGGGGCCGCGAAGTCCACACCCAAGGTTCCATGCCCCTGCGCTTCCTCATGCACTCAGTCGACCTGATCACGCTCACCGAGTTCACGCAACAGGCGACGCAGCGCGTGGTCGATGACGTCGAGTTCTCGTCCCACCAGGTCGCTGCGGCTGGGATGACCGATCCCAGCAACCTGCGCCTGCAGCGCGCGCAGTTGCGCGACCAGTTCGCCGTTGCCCTGGGTCTGCGTGCCATTCACAGTTGATCGCGGCGCTTGTCTTTCCATCGCTTCTCCTTGTAGGCGAAGCGCTCAACCTCCCCGGGGCGCGCCTCGCTGACTTCCATCCCGACTCCGGTGCGCTCCTTGATCGCGGCACTCAACGCACCGAGCACGCACGCGCGATAGGCTCCATCCGTCGATACGCCAGACTTGAAATCGACCAACACACGAACTATTTCGCGGCCGTTGGCGGCGACGCCGAGATGACCGTTGTACTCATCCACATCCGGATGCGCGAGCACGATCGCGTCCACTGCCTCCGGCCACAGGTTCATGCCGCGAATCTTCAGCATGGTGTCGTACCGCGACACGGTTCCGGCTTCGATGCCGTCGAACGGACGTCCGCATGGGCACTGTCGATATGACTTGAAGACAACCTTGTCGCCGGTGCGAAAGCGCAGCATCGGCATCGCCTCCCGGCCGAATGCGGTCAGGATCACTTCGCCCTCTTCGTCTTCCTGCACCGGCTCGCCGGTCTCGGGATTGAGCACCTCGGCATACACCTTGTGCTCGGGAAAGTGCATGACGCCGCGACGGCCGTCGCCTTGGTGGAAGGTGCCAAACTCGCAGGTACTCGCGATACCGCCCCCGCATTGCGTCGAGGCATACGTGTCGATCAGTCTGGCGCCCCAGAACTCCTCCATCTCACGTGCCCACGGAACATCGAATCCGAAACTCCCGAGCTTGATGGCCTTGAGCGCCGGAAACGCACGCCATGGGTCGAGGCCGATTTCACGGCAGATCGTCGTCAGGCGCCGCAGGTACACCGGGCCGGTGGAAAAGAAGTGCGGAGGGAAACGCCGCATCATCTCGAGCCGCGCCTCGCCTTCCATGTTGCCCACCGCGAAGGTGCGTAATCCATACCATTGAAACGCCGACAGCAGCGTCACCGGCCCGGCAGTCACGCCGATCGGAACCATGTGGTATGCGGTATCGCCGGGCATCACGCCCGCCCAGTGTAAGGAGGCGGCCCAACTGGTGAGCGATTCAGCGACATCGGCCGCCGTGTACGCATGAACCTCCTGGCCCTTGCCGGACGTTCCACTGGTCAGGAAGCAGTATTCGACTAGGCTGTCCGGTACGGCGATCGCCGTGCCAAAGGGCGGATGCTCGCGCTGGTCGGCCAGGATGTCGAGCTTGTCGACCATCGGCACGAGGCGCGTGAAGTCCTCCGGTTTGCGAATATCGTCGGGCGCCACGCCTGCGCGCTGCAACCGGTTCCGGTAGAACGCACTGTTCGCGTAGGCGCGCTCGAGCACCGCGCGCACCCTGCGCCAGCGCAGCGCTTCCAACTCCGATCGCGTCATGCGTTCGATCGGCGGATTGAAGTACCGTGGTTCCATCGCTTTCCCCAGGCCGTGCTCTCGGCGTACGAGCGTCGATCCTCGACGGCTGGAGGCGCACAGACAAGACAGCCACCATATCCGCACGCTCACCCTTGGTTATCGATGAAACCGCGCGTGACATTACTCGTGGTGATCATCGGCGCGGTCTGGCTGTCTTCCGGCATAGGCCGCGAATCAAGACCATCAGCGCATCACATCAGACGTGGAGATGACGACATGAAACCCTGGCGTTGGTTATCGATCATCACGACACTGGTCTTGGCCGCAGGCACCACCCAGGCCCAGGATTGGCCCACGAAGCCAATCCAGGTGATCGTGCCATTTCCGAGCGGCTCCGTCGATGCAAAGGCACGCGTCGTCACAGAGAAGGTCGCCAGCATCCTCGGCCAGCCGCTGATGATGATCAACAAGCCGGGTGCAGGGATGCGCATCGGAACGGAGCAATTGGTCCGCGCGGCACCGGATGGGTACACCATCGGAGTAGCAGTGCAGTCGAGCGTCTGGATAAGCCCCCTGCTCGATCCGGGAGCCACGTATTCCGCCAAGGACATGACCATGCTGTCGCTGGCGCAGGAGGCGCCGATGATCCTCGTCGCCGGCACGAAGACAAACATGCGCTCGGTCGCCGACCTGCTGCAGACAGCCCGCGCGCAACCGGGCAAGCTCAACTACGCCGCACCGACTGGCGGATCAGCGTTTCGGATTGCCTTCGAAATGCTCAAGACCCTGACGGGGATCGACGTGGCCTTCGTGCCCTACCGCGGCCTGGCGCTCGCATTGCAGGACATCATGGGGGGACAGGCCGAGGTTGGGTTTGCCGACTTTGGCTCGCTGCCGCTGATCCGCGACGGCCGGTTGCATGCCCTGGCAGTCACCAGCCCCAAACGCTCACAGTACCTGCCTGATGTGCCAACCCTGAGCGAACTGGGTATTCCGCTCGAACCGCAACCCTGGCTTGGATTCGCCGCCCCGCGTGGCCTGCCGCCGGCGGTCGAGAAGCGTCTGGTGGATGCCTTCGCGCAAGCGTTGCACGCACCGGACGTGCGGGCTGCACTCGAAAAGGACGGTGCGGTGCTCGTGCCATCTGATACGAGCCCGAAGGCGATGCGTGAGCGCACGGAGCGTGAGATCGCCGAATTCAAGAAGAACGTGAAGCCCGGGGCGATAACTTTCGAATGACGGCGGGACCGCACACGGTCTCGATCCGGGCCGTGTCGCCTGCCCCTGGACACTCGAGCCCTTCTCCCCCAACAACTGGTCAAGCGCCCATGGAATTCGAAACACTGAAGTACGAAAAGCATGTCGACGGTTATGCAGTGCTGACACTCAACCGTCCGGAGCGCCTGAACGCGTTCAACCGCAAGCTGAACGAGGAAATCGGCCTTGCCGTTCACGAGATTCTCAAGGACGACGAGGTCAGGTGCTTCATCATCACGGGCGCGCCGCGCCCGGACGGGCGACCCTGTTTCAGCGCCGGCGGAGACCTCAAAGACGACATGCTAGGCGTTCCTCGCTGGGACTATCCGGACCACGTCGGTCCGCTGCAGCGGCAGGAAGACAAGCTCTTCAAAGCCAACACGCCCGCCGGACGCCTGTGGTTCAAGCGGCCCAGGCTGATTGCCCCGAAATACACCAACCTCTTGTGGGCACCGAAGATCAGCATCGCTGCGGTGGACGGTGTCGCCACAGCGGGTGGCCTCGAACTCGCGCTGGCCTGCGACATCATCATCGCCTCGGAAACCGCGCAGTTCACCGACTCCCACGTCAAGAACCTGAAGATCGCGATCGGCAAGGGCTCGGTGACGACCGGATTGGCGCGGCGGGTCGGCTACAACAAAGCCCTCGAGTTGTGCCTGCTGGGCGAGTTCATCGATGGCCGCGAAGCGCACCGCATCGGCCTGGCAAACCGGGTCACGGCACCCGGGAGGATGATGGAAGAGGCGCGTGCAATGGCCGGCAGGATCGCGGGCATGCGCCAGGAAGCAGTCCAGGTGACCAAACTGGCGTGCCGCTCGGCCGAGGACTCCGACCTAAACGGTGCATGGGAGACCGCCGACGAACTGCTCGAATGGATGACCGCGGACCCTGCATACAAAGGCCTGAAGGAGGTCACATCCGAGTGGTCTCGCCGGGACCGCTGAAGGTGCTGCCCATCGGATCGTCATCCATTAGCACACCACGCCTGCAGTTGCATCGGGCCCTTTTCGTGTTCGCCGCATGATTCTGATTGCGCACCACTGCAGCCGGCCGGTTTGTGCAGCCATGTGCCACGGCCCGAAGTGCTGAAGCCGGAATCGAGTTGGCATCGGGAGCCTGCATGAGTTACGTCGATTTACACAACCACATCGGCATGCTGGAGGAACGTGGCCTGCTGCATCGCATCACGCGTCCGATCGACAAGAACACCGAGTTGCACAGCCTCGTGCGGCTGCAATTCCGTGGCTTGGAAGAAGCTCAGCGTAAAGCGTTCCTGTTCGAGAATGTCGTCGACGCAAAGGGGCATCGCTACTCGCATCCGGTACTGGTGGCCGGACTCGCACCCAGTCGACAGATCTACGCGCTCGGGTTGCAGTGCGAGGTCCAGGAGATTCCTGCACACTGGGCCGCAGCGCTCGCGAGACCAATTCCGCCTGTGCAAGTCACCCAGGCAGCCTGCCAGGAGGTCGTGCACATGCTCGGCCCCGACGTGGTGCCAGGCCAGGGGTTGGACATGCTGCCGATACCGGTGTCCACACCGGGCTGGGACCCGGCGCCCTTCCTCACCTGCTCGCATTGGGTGAGTCATGACCCGGTCAGCGGCCAGCGCAACGTGGGAAACTACCGCGGTCACGTCAAGGCACCCAATCGCATCGGGCTCGCCTTGCTCGGTCCAAGTCAGCACCTGTTCATGCACTGGCAGGCTGCACGCAGGCTTGGCAAGCCGCTGGATGTGGCCATCTGCGTGGGCGCCCCACCGGTGGTCACATACACCGCACCTGCCAAGATCCCAGCGGGTGTCGATGAATTGGCGATAGCCGGTGCCTTGGCCGGTGAGCCTGTCCCGATCGTGCGTTGCAAGACGGTCGACGTGAGTGTGCCGGCCGACGCCGAGTTTGTCATCGAGGGACAACTCGATACGCAATGGCTGGAACCCGAAGGTCCATTTGGCGAGTTCTACGGTTACGTCCATCCGACCGAATATGCGCGCTTCATGGAGGTGACGTGCATCACACATCGCGCAGACGCGGTCTGGGTTTCACTGGTCAGCCAACTCGCGCCGAGCGAGAGCAGCGTATTGCGCCGGCTCTCGACCGAGCCCATGTTCCTGCGCCACCTGCGCGACACGATGAACATCAAGTCCGTGCGGCGCGTATCGCTGCCGGAAGACCTGCTCTCGGTGCGGCGACTGGCCGTGCTCCAGTTCGATGGAACGCAGCACACCGACCAGGTGCGCCGCGCACTGCTGGGTGCTGCAACGTTCATTGCCACCGGTGCGAAGATCGTGGTCGCAGTCGATGCCGACATCGATCCGGAGAATCTCACAGCACTCTGGTGGGCCGTGGCGACGCGCAGCAAGCCGCACAGGGATGTGACGATTCTGCCGGGCTTCGAGATGGGCAAGGTACCGCCGTTCGAACTCGATGCCGAAGGCGAGATCGTCACCGGCGCCGTCGGTGATGACGCCATGATGCTGATCGACGCGACGATGAAGCGGCCGATGCCACCGGTCTCGCTGCCCGCGCAGGTACACATGGAGCGTGCGCGCGAACTGTGGAGCGAACTCGGACTGCCCGCGTTGAATCTGCGTGAGCCATGGTATGGCGTCTCGCTGGGTCACTGGAACACTCAACTCGCGCAGGATGCCGAGGCTGCAACCCGCGGCGACTACCACGCGCTCGGTGAGCGCATGAAGGGGCTGCGCAAACCGGCCAGCTAAGCTTGTCGTGGCATGAATTGCAGGCTCCGGTCAGACCGTTGCGCGCACGCCATGCACTCGTCGCGCCGAACTCGTTAAGGAGACACGGGGTGGATCCTTTCAGTTATTTCCGACCCGACACTGTCGCCACTGCGCTCAGACTGCGCACCGCGCATCCCGATGCACGCTTCCTGTCGGGAGGCATGAGCCTGCTGCCGATGATGAAGCTGGGCCTGGCCATGCCGACACACCTGATCGACGTGGCCCGGCTGCCTGAACTGCACGGCATCGGACTCGAAGACGAGCAACTCGCGATCGGAGCGGCCACGACACACCACATGCTGGCATCCGCGCCGCTCGTGCGGCAGACGCTCCCAGCCTTAGCCGCTGCGGCAGGGCTGGTGGCCGACCCGCAGGTTCGCAACCGCGGCACCCTCGGGGGCGCTCTGGCGCATGCAGACCCGGCTGCCGACTATCCTGCCGCGGCATTGGCGTTGAGCGCCGAATTCGAGACGAGTTCTCGTCGGATTGCTGCAGACGATTTCTTTCAGGGGATATTCACGACCGCGCTGGAGCCCGATGAAATGCTGCTGCGAGTCCGGTTTCAGCGTCCATTGCAGGCTCATTACGAGAAATTCCGCCACCCGAGTTCAGGCTTCGCGATGGCAGGCGTGTTCGTCGCACGCTACCCCGACCAGGTTCGAGTCGGCGTCACCGGTGCGGCCGCCTACGCCTTCCGCTGGGCCAACGCGGAAGCACGCCTGTCGCGCCGCTTCGACGTTGCTGCGGTGCGCGACCTGCAACCCGACCGGGACGCAATGCTGGAAGATCTGCACGCCAGCGCGGCGTACCGTGCGAACCTGGTGCACGTGATGCTCGAGCGTGCACTGCACGCGATGTTGGAGACGACCGGTGACTGAACACTCGAGGTTCGAAGCCAATGGCCTGTTGCGACAGGAAGACGAACGGCTGGTCACCGGTCGCGGCCGATACAGCGCCGACTGGATGATCGAAGACTGTCTGCATGCCCACGTGCTGCGCAGCGACCGGGCCCATGCAATCATCCGCAGCATTGAGAGCGGCGAAGCGCGCGCGATACCCGGCGTGTGCCTGGTCCTCACCGGTAAAGACCTGCGTGCGACCGGCATCAGGCCCCAGCAGGCGCAGCACGCGCGATCCAGCCACGCCGCACGCCCACTCATCAGTCCGGACTGGTATCCGCTGGCGGTGGAACGCGTACGCTACGTCGGCGAAGCCGTCGCCATGGTCTTCGCCGACAGCGTTGACCACGCACGTCAGGCTGCGGAAGCGCTGCTGGTCGAGTACGACGAACTCGAACCGGTGATCGAGGCCGAGGCGGCGTTGGCGCAGGATGCGCCGCAATTGTTCGAACACATGCAAGGCAATCTCGCCTTCGACTATCGCTGTGGTGATACCCAGGCGGTCGAGCAGGCGATCACCGGTGCTGCACATGTCACGCGCCTCACTGTCGAAAGCCGCCGTCTGGCAGGAAATCCGATGGAGCCGCGCAGCGCGACAGCAGCGTACGACGCCAGCGCGGGGACCTACGATCTCTGGGTACCAGTACAGACACCGGGCACGCTGCGCCAGATGCTCGCCGACGCCTGGGGGCTCGAGCACGATCAGGTCCGGTTGCATGTGCAGGACGTGGGTGGCGGCTTCGGCATGCGCTCGATTGCCTACCCGGAATATCTCGGGATGATGCACGCCGCACGCATCCTGAGTCGGCCGGTGCGCTGGGACGCGACGCGCAGCGAGTCGTTCTTCGCCGATAGCCACGGCCGGGCGATGAAGTTCATCGGCACACTCGCGCTTGACGCCGAAGGTCACTTCCTGGCCATGCAATTCGACGTCGTCTGCAACATGGGAGCCTATCTGCTGCCGGTGGCTCCCCACATCATGACGCTGACGCCCGAACGCGGCTTGGCCGGCGCGTACCGCACACCAGCGATCGCAGCGCGATTCCGGCTTGCAGTGACCAACACCGTGCCGGTGTCCGCTTACCGTGGTGCTGGCCGCCCGGATACTGCATACGCGATCGAGCGACTGGTCGACGCCGCGGCTTTCGAATTGGGCATGGACCGTGCCGAACTGCGCCGGCGCAATCTGATCCGTGAATTCCCGTACATGACGCCGCTGGGCTACTGCTACGACAGCGGCGACCTCGCGGGCATCCTTGAACGAGCACTTCGGACCGCCAACTGGACGGGCTTCGACCAACGGCGCGAACAGGCGGCACAGCGTGGCCGACTGCGCGGTATCGGGCTTTCGTTGTTCGTCGAAGTGGCCGGCAACAGCATCGCCCAGAACGACTCGGTACGGATCAGCTTCCAGCCCGGTGGCCGCATCGTTCTGCATTGCGAGACCCAATCCACCGGACAGAGCCACGACACGGTGTTCCGTCGCGTAATGTCCGATGCGCTCGGGGTGCCGCGCGAGGCGATCGAATTCCGTCCGGTCGATGCGTCACGCCACGCCTACGGCACAGGCTCTTACGCATCGCGCACCACGCAGGTGGTCGGGCATCTCCTGTTGGCCGCCGCTTCGCAGGTGCTCGAGCGGGCCCGGACACGATTGGCCCGCGACTGGTCGGTCCCGGCCGGTGAAATCCGCTTCGAGGCTGGTCGGTTGGGTGACGACAAGCACAGCGAGTCGGTACTCGCGCTGGCCGAGCGCCTGCACGGCGAGTCGCCGCATCCGCTGGACGTGCATGCGAGTGGCGTGCCGACGGTCTCCTTCCCCAACGGCGCGCATGTGGCCGAGGTTGAGGTCGACCCGCAGACCGGCGCACTGGCCGTTTGCAACTACATCGCGGTCGACGATGTTGGCACGGTACAGAACCACGCGGTGGTCGTTGGCCAGGTGCGCGGTGGTGTCGTGCAGGGCGCGGGGCAGATCTTTGGTGAGGAAGCCATCTACGACGGAAGCGGCCAACTGCTGAACGCTAGTTTCATGGATTACTTCATGCCGCACGCGGGCATCGTGCCGACAATCACCGTCCTCGATCACCCCGTGCCGTGCACGACCAATGCGCTGGGCGTCAAGGGCGTCGGTGAGGCTGGCGTGACAGGCAGCGTGCCGGCGCTGATGAACGCGGTCGTCGATGCGTTGCGACCGACCGGCATCCGCCACATCGACCCGCCGGTGCCACCGTGCAAGCTCTGGCAAGCGATACAGAACGCGCGTCGGCGCACGCCGGAGAACACCCATGCATGACATCACGATTGTGCTCAATGGCACCGAGCACCGATTGCAGGTCCAGGACCATGAACTGCTGGTCGAATTGCTGCGCGACCGCATGCGCCTGACCGGAACCCACATCGGCTGCGACACGACGCAGTGCGGTTGCTGCACGGTGCACCTGGACGGCCGGGCGGTCAAGTCGTGCACGATGCTGGCGGTGCAAGCCGACGGCGGCACGATTGTGACGATCGAAGGACTGGCCGAGGGTTCCAGACTGCATCCGATGCAATTGGCCTTCTCGCAGGAGCACGCGCTGCAGTGCGGCTTCTGTACGCCAGGCATGATCATGGCGGCCACTGCGTATCTTGCCGAACACCCGCAGGCCGGTCGCGCCCAGATCACACGAGCCCTGGAGGGTAATCTGTGCCGATGTACCGGCTACGAGAACATCGTCGACGCCGTTGCCCGGGTGGCCGCCAACGGTTGACCGGCATGCTCATCGGTTGCGCTCCCCGTGCATTGGCCGACGCGGGCGCAATCGACTACCCTTGGCGCATGACCGAGCCCGATCCCTGGACGCCGATCCGCCTGCACCACCTGCGCGACCTGCTCGCCGTGGTGGAGACGGGCAGTCTGCGCGCAGCGGCACGCAAGCTTGGCTTGACACAGCCTTCGCTGACCAAGAGCATGCGTCAGCTGGAAGAACAGACAGCGCTGCCGCTGTTCGTGCGCAGCAAGCACGGGGTCACGCTCACCGGGGCGGGCCAGCGACTGGTTGAACACGCACGATCGATCGAATCGGCAATGCGGCGCGTCACGCAAGACATCGAATTGCTGCGTGGCGAGGCCGCGAAATCTGTATCGATCGGTGTTTCGTTATCGGCTTC